>JBKKBA010000413.1:0-5776 GCA_046714275.1 Actinomycetota bacterium | reverse complement strand
AGGTCCGATGTCCTGGAGCGAGCGGATGACCCGGCGGCGCGAGCGGCGCGCCGGCGACCGCGCGCTGACCCGCTGGAGCGGCCTTCACACCGCTTTCGTCCTATCGGGCGGAGGCGTTCTGGGAGCCGTTCAAGTCGGACAGCTCCGAGCCCTTCTGGAAGCCGGAATCGTCCCCGACCTTGTCGTGGGAACGTCGGTCGGAGCCATCAACGCCACCATGGTCGCTGCCGACCCCACCGTGCCGGCGATGGAGCAGATGGGCGCGATCTGGTCGGGCCTGAAGAGCGAGGACGTCTTCCCCGGCAGCCGCGTCGCCAGGGTGTGGAACATCGTCGCGCGCGGCGATCACATTCACTCGAACGAAGGGATCCGCAAGCTCGTCGAACTGCTACCGGCCCGAACGTTCGAAGACACGCGACTGCCGCTGCACATCTGCGCAACCGACCTGGCAACCGGCCGCGAAACGTGGTTCGACTCGGGACCGATCGCGCGCGCAATCTTGGCCTCCACCGCGCTGCCGGGGGTGTATCCGCCGGTATCAATCGACGGACGGCTCTACGTCGACGGGGGCGTTGTGAACAACGTTCCGATCTCAAAAGCCGTCGAGCTGGGAGCGCGGCGCATCTACGTGCTGACTTGCGGGACGCCCGAAACGAAACAACGGCCGATTAAACGGCCGATCGACGTGCTGATTCAATCGTTTGCCCATGCCCGAGCGGCGCGGCTGTCGCTGGATCTGGAGCGCTACAAGGACGAGGCCGAGTTCGTGATGATGCCGACCTTCGACACCGGGTGGGTGCGCTACAACGACCCGTCGCACTCGACGCAACTCATGGCTCGCGCATACGAACTGTCCCGCGAGATGCTGTCCGGATCAGACGAAGCCCACGCCTGAATCAACCCCGTCAGAATCGGCCCCGAACATGGTGATGGGGCCGCATGTACGGCCCCATCGGATCGAACAAGTGGTCCCTAGACCAGGCGGACGTTCGTTGCCTGTGCGCCCTTCGGGCCTTGCGTCACTTCAAACTCGACGCGCTGACCCTCTTTGAGCGTCCGGAATCCTTCCGCGACGATCCCTGTGTGGTGAACGAAGACATCGTCTCCGTCCTCACGCGAGATAAAGCCAAAGCCCTTCTCGTCGCTGAACCACTTGACGGTTCCCTGCCCCATACTTCCTTCCCTTCATTACGGCCGCCGTGGCGGTCTGTGTTCCAGTCGCGTCCATCGGCGGCTGGGAGCAGGCCCTTCGTAAAGCAATCGGGCCGTGGATACGAGATCCACGGCCTCGCCCTACTTTCAGAACCTCGAACTCGCATTCACTATAGCAAACGCCACCGAGGCGGCGGCCAGTAGATCGCCCGGACAATTCCCCTAATCCGCCCGATCGGGACCGGCCCGAAATGTCGTGAGTCGGTGCTGGACGTCGAATTGTCCCCGCCGACGGCGACGAACCCGACCGGAACCGGCTCGTCGAGGTATCGATCGCCGGCAACGGCGACAACCCGCTTGACGATCTCCGGTCCGGCCACACCTTCCAAAACCACAATCGAGCCTCGAGCCACGACCGTCGTTGTGGTGGAGGGCCGAACCGCAAGAAGATCCCCAGGCCGAAGCGTCGGAATCATGCTGCCGCCGCCGACGCGAACGGGGAACAGGCGCCGGACGGCAAGCGTTGCTCCGGCTGCCGTGATCACCGCCAGCACGACGGCTGGCCTGAGGCCGGGATGCCGCGACATGGCGGCGGATGGTATACCAGGGTCCGTGATGCCGATTCGATTCGGCGAAGAAGGAGGACGACATGAAGATCTTCGAATGGCTGAGCCCGCGTGAGGTCCGCGCGCACTGCGACCTGCCGTGCGGTGTGTATGACCCCGCTCAGGCACGCATCGAGGCGGAGTCGGTCAAAGCCATCCAAGACAAATGGGCCGGCAACGAGGACCCGCATTTCCGTACGCGCGCGACGGTCATCAAGGAAGAGCGCTGCGAGTTGGTCAAGCACCACCTGTGGGTGCTGTGGACCGACTACTTCAAGCCCGAGCACCTGGACAAGTTCTCGAACTTGCACGAGCTGTTCTGGAACGCCACGAAGGCTGCCGGCGCGGCGAAGAAATCCGTGGATCCGGCCGACGGCCAGAAACTTTTGGATCTGATCAACCAGATCGACAAGGTCTTCTTGGACTCCAAGAAGTAGGCACCGGGATCCACGGCGAGACCTCGCATCCGCGGGGTCTCGCTTTCGTTTGGCCGATCAACCTTGCTCGGCGCGCCACGCTTCCAGCAAGCGGTAGGCCTCGTCCTTCGAGTACTCACCGCGATCCAGCCGAGCCTCAAGCAGGTAGTCCAGGGCCTTGCCGACGGAGGGGCCGGGGGGCACGCCCAAGAACTGCATGACCTCGTGGCCGTTCAACGGGGGGCGGATTCGCTTGAGGTCCTCCTGCGTCGCCAACTCGGCGATCCGGCTTTCCAGCGCATCCATCGCGCCGGCCAGCTCGCGGGCCTTCAAGGGGTTGCGTGTCGTGCAGTCGGCCCGCACCAGCATGTTGAGCCGGTCCAGCAGAGGTCCGGCGTCCCGCACGTAGCGGCGGACCGCGGAATCGCTCCAGCCCATGCGAAACGTGTGGAAACGCAGATGCATCTCAACAAGGGCCACACAGTCGTCGATAAAATCGGCCGGATAGCGCAGCGCGCGCAGTCGCTTCGCAGCCATCTGTGCGCCGACGACCTCGTGATGATGGAACGACACACCGTCGTCCCCGAAGCGCCGCGTTGCCGGCTTTCCGATGTCGTGGAGCAGGCCCGCCAGACGCAGAAGGACATCGGGTTCGGGTTCGGGATCCGCGGCGGCCAGCTTGTCGACAACGGCCAGCGTATGGCGGTAGACATCCTTGTGACGGTGCACCGGATCTTGCTCCAAGCGCAGAGCCGGCAGCTCGGGAAGGAACAGGTCGCACAGCCCGGTACTGGTCGCCAGGTCCAGGCCGATCGAAGGACGCGCCGCGGCCAGCAGCTTCGACAGCTCGTCGCGGATCCGCTCGGCCGACACGATCTGCAGGCGTGGCTTCTGATCCTTCATCGCCGCGATCAGCTCAGGAACGGGCGCGCATTCCAGCGTTGCCGCGAAACGCGCGGCGCGCAGCATCCGCAACGGGTCGTCGCTGAACGAGACTTCGGGAGAAAGCGGCGTGCGGAGCGTCTTCGACGCCAGATCGCCTAGTCCCCCATGCGGGTCGACGAACGCCCAGCCCGGCAGCCGGACGGCCATCTCGTTGATCGTGAAGTCGCGGCGCGCAAGATCCGCTTCGATCGTCGCCACCGGCTGGATCTGCGGCTTGCGAGAATCTTCCTTGTACGTCTCGCCGCGAAAGGTTGTGATCTCCATGCGGTGGCCGTGCTTGGCGACACCGACCGTGCCGAATTCGATACCGGTCAACCACGTCGCGTCGGCCCACGATCGAACGACCTCTAAGACGTCGTTCGGCTTCGCGCTGGTCGCGAAGTCCAGATCGCCGCCCAGCCGCTGCAACACCGCGTCGCGAACGGACCCGCCGACCAGATACAACTCAAAGCCCGCCTTGTCGAAGCGCCGGGCCAGGTCGGCCGCCTCCGGCGGCAAGGCGATCATCTCGCGCAGGCGCGCCATGATCTCGGGAGCAGTCATCGAAGGCCAGGATACGCGCTGCAGCGCAGCAGCCGTTCCATTCGTGTTCAGTGCACCAGGCGAAATCCAACGTCCATCTGTTGCCGGTTGCGCAGGTGTCCGTAGCGTTCATCCCAGGTGCCGTCGGTCAGGTCCGCTCGCAGCCGGGCAAGCCCGCTCTCTCTTTCGTCGTCCGGCAGGATGGCCATGACCGAAATCGCGGCCAGCACCTTTGGATCCAAGTATGCCTCCGGGCGGGACCAGTAGGCTCCAAGAAACCCGTCCCGACAGTCGCTGGGGATGGGCACGGCTTCGACCACGGTCGCGCCCACAGCGTCGGCAATAACAGCGGGTGAAACGAACCGCATCCGGTCCACATCGACCAGCAGCCGGAAATAGTCCCGCACGATCCACAACCGTTCGGCAAGGACGTCGATGTCGGCCGTGAGGATCACCTGACGGCGAGCCACCCGTTTCAGCTCCGCGAGTCCACGCGCCTTGTCGCTCCAATGCTGGATCGTGAGGATCGCCGTGGCCGCATCAAACGATCGCGATGCGAACGGAATGGCTTCCGCGACGGACTGCACCACGGGCGCCGCCCCGGCCGAGCGTTGCGCGATCATCACCGGAGAGGGCTCGACTGCTATCACTCGTCGGCTATTGGATTCGTACGATCCGGTCCCGGCCCCGACGTTCACCACCGTTACCGCATCGCCCAGTGCTGCTTCGATCGCCGCGGCGATCCTGGGATCGGCTCTGCGGTGCGCCGCATACCCGAAGCCGATCCGATCGTAGAGCCTCACGCGCCTGCTTGTAGCAGAAACGCCGACGCCCGGCGCTTGTGGCAGCCGGGCGAGAGCGAGGGAAGATCTTCGGTCTGCGTGATCTAGACGAGTCCAACCTGGCGCAGCGCGACGGTGAAATCGTGCGGATTCGTGGCCGCGGTCATGGCCTCGTCGAGGGTGATCGTTCCCTCCTGGAACAAGCTGAGCAGATGCTGGTCGAAGGTCTGCATTCCGTAGAACTCGCCCTCGCCGATCACGTCGTGGATCAGGTGGGTGTTCTCGGGGTTCACGATCATGTCGAAGATCCGGCCGTTGGCGATCATCACTTCGATCGCGGGAATCCGGCCCTTGCCGTCCACGCGCGCCAGCAGACGTTGCGAGATAATGCCCTTCAGAACGCCGCCCAGTGCCAGCCGCCCCTGCTGCTGCTGGTGCGGCGGGAAGAAATCGACGATGCGATTGACCGTCTCTGTGGCGTCCAGCGTATGCAGCGTCGAGATCACCAGATGCCCGGACTCGGCGGCCTGCAGCGCGGCGCGGGCCGTATCCAGGTCGCGCATCTCACCCATGAAGATGACGTCCGGATCCTGCCGCATCACGAACTTGAGAGCTGATGCGAAGTCGTTGGTGTCGATGCCAACCTCGCGCTGGTCGATGATCGCCATGCGGTCGGTGTGCAGGACCTCGATCGGGTCCTCGACCGTCACGATGTGACACCGGCGCGTCATGTTGATGTGGTGCAGCATTGCCGCCGTCGTCGTCGTCTTGCCCGAGCCGGTGATCCCCGTGACCAGGACCAGGCCGCGCTGCTCGTCGGCCAGCCGCCGAACCGCCGCCGGAAGGCCCAGGGCCTCGAACGACGATCCGCCCGGCAGCACGCGGCGGACCGCCATGCCGACGGTCCCTCGCTGGCGAAAGACGTTGACGCGGAATCGCGACAACCCCGGAACCGCGACGGCGAAATCGCATTCGTGGCAGGCCTGGAAGTCTCGGGCTTGCTTCTCGTTCATCATGGCGAAAGCGATCCGCTCGGTGTCCGCGCCCGACAGTGGCGCGGAGTCCAGCGGAAACAGGTCGCCGTCGATGCGAATGTATGGAGGCCCGCCGGCCCGAAGGTGCAAATCCGACGCGCGCCGCTCAACCGTTGCGCGAAGCAGGTCCTCAATCTCCACGAATCGCCTCCCGAGGGACCTCGGGCCGAGTGCCGGGATCCCGTTGTGAGCATCGGCGTCCAAAGCCCGGGCCTTGACCAAGCCGATCTTGAAGACCGCCAAGCCGACCTTGGAGCCTGCCGGGCGTTGGGCCGGCCTGTCGGCGCGGGGGAACCGTCTTAGGCGGGATCGGTTGGAGG
>JBKKBA010000412.1:0-5503 GCA_046714275.1 Actinomycetota bacterium | reverse complement strand
AGCCGGTCCAGCAGCGCCGCGCTCAACCCCGCGGCTTCGCCGCGCTCCAGGTCGGTCGTGTTGGCGTCCAGGATGGCGTCGGCGTTTTCCAGCAGCGTCCGGGCGATGGCTTCCAGCGCGGCATCCTTGACCGCAGAGGAGACCGTCGCCATCTCGTGCGAGGCTTTCCGCGCTTGTTCGCCGATCTCCAGAAGCGTCATCAAACAGAGGCTACCGGATGCCGCGCCCGTAGACATGAGAATCCCCTACAGCAGGACGAGAGAGTCCCGATGAATGACCTCGCGGCCGCCCTCGCGAATGCTGCGCCCGGCGATCGAGGGGATCTCGTCGGACGAGTAATTCACCAATCCCTTTGCGAAAACCCGCCCATCGGGCCCGGCAACCTCGACCGCGTCGCCCAGCGCGAACGATCCGACGGCCCCCATCACGCCGGCCGGCAACAAGCTCTTGCCCCGCGATTGCAGCGCCTCGGCAGCCCCGGCATCCACCTTGATCGTGCCGCGCGGCGCCTGCGCGAACCGGATCCACAATTTCCGGGACGAGCCACGAGCGCGGTGCGGCGGAAAATGTGTCCCCGCCGCTTCCCCATCCAGGATCGCGTCCAGGATTCCGTCCTGCCGCGCGCCGGCGATCACCACATGCACACCCGACGCGGTAGCGATCATCGCGGCCTCCACCTTGGAGCCCATGCCGCCGCTGCCGACGTCGGAGCGGGAACGGCCGGCTCGCACGTCCTTCAGCGCCGAAGGATCGGTCACCTCGGTAATCAGCGACGCCCGCCCGCGTCGCGGATCCGACGAATACAGCCCGTCGATGTCGGACAGGATCACAAACAGGTCGGCATGTACCAGGTTCGCGACCAGGGCGCCCAGGCGGTCGTTGTCGCCGAAGCGAATCTCGTCAACGGCGACGGTGTCGTTTTCGTTGACGATCGGCACCACGCCAAGCTCCAGCAGCCGCGACAGCGCGGCGCGAGCGTTCAGATAGCCCTTCCGCCGGACAAAGTCGTCTTGCGTCAGCAGCACCTGCCCGACGGGAATGCGCCGGCGCGCGAAATGCCGCTGATAGGTGTGGACCAGCAGTCCCTGGCCGACCGACGCGGCGGCCTGGAGCGTCGCGATGTCGGTGGGGCGCCGCGGCAGCTTCAGCAACGGCAGTCCGGCGGCGATTGCGCCCGACGAGACGAACACCACCTCGACTCCGCGCTTTCGCACCGCCGCGATCTGAGCCACCAGCGCGGCAATCTGCTGCTCGTCGATCGTGCCGTCGCGGCCGGTCAGGCTGGTCGAACCGACTTTGACGACCAACCGCCGGACCGCCGGCATCTCCCGCGCATTCAACATTGCGCGCATCGTACCGGTGGAACCGTCTGGATACGGCGGATTACCGGACGTGCTCCGGGAGGAAGTTGAAGGTTGCGTCGCCGATCCGGACCTCGTCGCCTTCGACCGCACCGGCGGCGGACAGCGCATCTTCGACACCCAGCATCGCAAAGCGCTCTTGCAGATAGGCGACGGCGTCGTCGTTGTCCAGGTCGAAGCGAGCTACCAGTCGCTCGGCCTTTGGCGAGATAACCCGGAATGCCTCGCCGTCCCGAACGATCTGCACCCGATCGGATTCGGGCGTGATCTTGATCAGCGACCGGCCGGCCGGCTGAGCCTCGCGCGCGGCGCGCACGGCTTCGACCGTTACCGCCAGCACGTCGCTGAGATCCTCGATCCCCACACCGGTCAGAGCCGAGCAGGCGACGACGGGAACGCCGCCGGCATGCGTGCGCAGCTCTTCGACACCGTCCGCCGCTTCCGGGAGGTCGCACTTATTGGCGACGACCACCGCAGGCGTCTGCGCCATCTGCGGATCGTAGGCATCCAGCTCGCCGTGCAGCGATTGCAGCGCCGCGGCCGGTTGCGGCTCGGCTGCATCCATTACGAAGCACAGCACCTGGCAGCGCTGCAGGTGCCGCAGGAAGGCGTGACCGAGACCCCGGCCCTCCGCGGCCCCTTCGATCAGCCCGGGTATGTCGGCAACGACAAAGCGCTGACCACCGGCGTCGGCAACGCCCAGGTGAGGCGACAGCGTCGTGAATGGGTATGCGGCAACCTTGGGACGCGCGGCCGACAGCCGCGCGATCAGCGACGACTTGCCGGCATTCGGCAGCCCGACCAGACCCACGTCGGCCAGCACGCGAAGCTCCAAGCGCAGGCGCCGTTCTTCCGTCAGCTCTCCACGCTCGGCGAAGGCCGGAGCGCGGCGCCGAGACGTGGACAGCGACGTGTTGCCGCGCCCACCACGCCCGGCACGCGCCACGACGGCTTCGGCCGGAGCGCGCACCAGATCGGCCAGCACCTCGCCGCTGTCGGCATCGAAGACGATCGTGCCTTCGGGGACCAGCACCACGCGGTCGGGTGCGTTGGCGCCGTTGCGGTTGTCGCCGCTTCCGTTCGCGCCGCGCTCCGCACGCTGATGCGGGTGCCGCGCCAGCTCGGACAGGGTCGCAATGTTCTGGTCGGCTCGAAAGACGACCGAGCCGCCGTTCCCGCCGTTCCCGCCGTCGGGCCCGCCCTTCGGCCGGTACTTCTCTCGTTGGAACGACACAACGCCGTTCCCTCCGTCGCCCGCTTTGACGAAAACGACGGCCTCATCGACGAACTCACCAGATCGGGTCACGAAGCTCCATCGCCGGCGTCACACCAAATACCTCGTGCGCGATCTGACGGCAAGGGGAGCGAAGCGGGGTGACTACGCGGACACCGGGGTGTCGATGCTGACGACCTTGCGGTTGCCCATGCGATGGAAGCGCACGGTCCCCGGCAGGCGCGCGAACAGCGTGTCATCACGGCCCTTCAGCACACCGATGCCGGGGTGAATGGGCGTTCCTCGCTGACGCACCAGGATCTCGCCGGCGTTGACGACCTGACCGGCATAGCGCTTGACGCCCAGCCGCTGCGCGTTGGAATCGCGACCGTTGCGGCTGGAACCGACACCCTTCTTAGAAGCCATAACGGCGGTCAGGTTACCAGAAGGCGCCGGGCGGAGCCACCGGAAGTCCGGATCGAGCCACCGAACGGCGACGCCCCAGTACGAACGGCGGGGCGAACGATGGGTGACCGATGGGCGAAGGGGGCGAAACGGAAGACCCGCGTGCGAAGATGGCGGGGTGAACGATGAACCCATGCTGGACCGGGCGGTTTTTGACCAGTTGGCCGGCCTGCTGAACGAAGCCGGCGTCATGGACGAGCTGATCGCCTCCTACGCCGCCGACGGGGCGTTCCTGGTTGCCTCGGTGGCCGCCGGCGGTCGCGACGGAGACTTGGAGACCGTCGCCGCCGCCGTCCACAAGCTCAAGTCATCAAGCGCGCTGTTCGGGCTGCGAAAGATGATGATGATCTCCCGGGCGCTGGAGACAGCCGCCCGGGCCGGCGACGAAACGGCCGCCACTCCCCTTGCCCGGCAACTGACCGATCTCTTTCCCGAAACCCTCCAGGCATTGCGCGCGGCCCGAGAAGAAATCGCCTGATCGGGCCGCGCTCGGCCTGCTACTCGGAAGTCTTCTTCTTCGCCGCAGCTTTCGGTGCCGCCTTCTTGGTTGCCGCCTTCTTCCCCGCAGCCTTCTTGGCTGCCGGTTTAGCGGCTCCACCCTCCACCCCGCCCTTCGCCGCGCTCTTCGCCGCGCTCTTCGCTTTCGACGCTGCCTTCTTCTGGACCCGCTCCTCACGCGACTTCGCCTTCGCCTCAGCGGCGGCCTTCGATGCAGCCGCCTTTTCGGCGTCGGCCTTCTCGCGAGAAGCCTTCGCATCGTCGAGCGTGACCTTGACATCGCCGAAACGGATCTCGGCGATCTCCACCAGCGTCAGCATCGAGCGGTGTCCGATGTGGCGGCGGTAACCGGTCTTGTTGCGGTACTGGAAGACGTCGATCTTGTCGCCGCGCACGTGCTGGACAACCCGGCCCAGAACCGCAGCCTTGTCGGCCAGCTCTTGCTTGTCGGTCACAACGTTGCCCTCTTCTGGAGACACCATCAGCGGGATGAAGCTGACCTCCGAATCCGGGTCCTGCTTCAGATGATCGACGGTGATGGTCTCGCCGACGGTCACCTTCTCCTGTGACCTCCGGCCCTGATGATCGCGTACATGCTTGCCTCCTATGGACTCGTGGATTGTGGGCTAGTCGATCTCGTGGGTGATGACGATACCTCGCCCGTCGCAGTTTGGGCACGGCTCGCTGAACGCATCCAGCAATCCTTCCGAGACGCGCTTGCGCGTCATCTCCACCAGACCCAGCGACGACACATCGAACACCTGTGACCGCGTCTTATCGCGGGACAGGGCTCGTTTGAGCGTCCGAAGGACCTGCTCGCGGTTTTGGGGTAGCAGCATGTCGATGAAGTCGATGACGATGATGCCGCCGATATCGCGCAGACGAAGTTGCCGGGCCACTTCCTCCGCGGCCTCCACGTTGTTCTTGAGAACGGTGTCCTCAAGGGAGCCGCCCTTGCCGACGAACTTGCCGGTGTTGACGTCGATGACCGTCAGCGCCTCGGTGCGATCGATGACGATCGAGCCACCAGACGGCAGCCATACCTTGCGCTCCAGCGCCTTATGGATCTGCTCGGTGACGTGGTATTGCTCCAGCATCGGCAGCGGACCTTCATGAAGCTCCAGCCGGTCGTTCAGGTCGGGCGCCTGCTCGTCTAGGTATCCGCGAATCGTGTCGTACATGCTGCGGGAATCCACGACAACGCGCTCGAAGTCCCCCGAGAAGATGTCGCGGGCAACACGCATCACCAGCTCCGGTTCCGCATACAGCAACGCCGGCGCCTTGGCTCCCTTCTTGTTCGCCTGAATCTCTTCCCAAATCTTCAGCAGGTGACCCAGGTCGCGCTCCAGCGCGTCGCCGGTGACACCTTCGGCGGCCGTGCGAACGATGATGCCTTGCTCCTTCGGCCGGATATCCCGGAAGATCTGGCGCAAGCGCGTTCGCTCGTCCTCGGCCAGGCGGCGCGAGATACCCGACACCGCTTGCTCGGGCGCCAGCACCAAGTAGCGTCCGGCAAGCGAGATCTGCGCCGTCAGCCTGGCTCCCTTGGTTCCCAGCGCATCTTTGGTGACCTGCACCATGACCGACTGGCCGGGCTTCAGCACCTTCTCGATGCGTGGCGGCTCGCCCTCCAGGTCCTCGCCGTCGTACTTGACCTCGCCGGCGAAGACCACCGCGTTCCGGCCGCGACCGACGTCGATGAACGCGGCCTCCATTCCCGAGAGCACGTTTTGCACACGCCCCATATAGACGTTCCCGACGATGCTGCGAGATCGCTGGCCGGCGACGAAGTGCTCGATCAGCGCGCCCTTTTCCAGCACGGCGATCTGCGTGCGGTCCTCATGAACGTGGATCAGCATAGTCTTCGCCTCACCGCGCAGCGCCCGAGCCTCGCCTTCCGACACTTGTCGCCGCGGACGCCGGGGACGGCTGTCGCGACGCTGCTGCAGCGCCGCAAGCCGCGTCC
>JBKKBA010000411.1:0-6441 GCA_046714275.1 Actinomycetota bacterium | reverse complement strand
GTGCGGTCGCGAGCCTCGCTGCGGTTCCGTTCCGTGCGGGTGGCCGATGGATGGCGGCGCAGTTGGCGCCGAGTCCGCCGCCCGCGGCGACGGCGGGCGAAGCGGTGCCGGGCGAGATGGTTGACCGCCGGACGGAATCGACGCGGACCGTCCGAAACGACGATGGATCCTTCACGCTTGATGCCTTCAGCGGCCCGATCAACTTCAAGGATGCCGACGGCGCATGGCAGGCGATCGACAACACGTTGATCCAGTCCGACAGTCTTGGCTACGGGTGGATGAATCGCGCGAACGCGTTTCAGACGCATTTCAAATCGCAATCCGGCAGCGACGATCTGAAGATCGGCAGCCGGGGGCAGACCTACACGGTGACGCTCACGAAGGTCGGTTCGGTCGCTTCGGCTGCCGTTCAGGCGAGTGTGGCCGGACGATCGATCAAGTATTCGGGCATCGGCCCGGCAGTCGATCTGGACTACCAGGTCACCAACGTCGGCGTGAAGGAGAGCCTGGTCCTCAAAGATCGGACGGCGTCGGGAGTCTTCACGTATCAACTGACGGGCCCGATCGGCTCGACGGTCACGCTACCGGATGGCGCGATCGAAGTCCGAGACCTGACGGGCGACCGCGCCTTCATCATCGCCGCCCCATGGGCAGCGGAGTCGCCCACGGGGACTGCCGATGTCGCAATACCTGATGGGAACACGCATGCGACGCAGGTGATGACCCAGTCGCTTGGCTCCTATAATCTGGTCGTCACCGTGGAGAGTGCGTGGCTGGCTGCGGCGGACCGCCGGTTCCCGGTGGTAGTCGATCCGACGATCGACATCACCAGCAACACGCGCGAGACCTATATCTCAAACGCGTATCCGAACACGCCGACCTCGACGTGCGGCGGGACGTGCCCGTCTTCGCTCGCGGTCGGCAGCGACGCCTCCATCTACCGGTCGCTGCTCCGCTTCGATCTGGGCGCGACCCAGCCGGGTGGCGCCCTGCCCTTTGGAACAACGGTGACCGGCGCAACGCTGGCCCTGCAATATTCCTTTTGCTTGAGCCCGGGTTGTGGCACCGGCCAGACGATCGAGCTTCATAAGGTCACGTCCGGGCCCTGGAGCGCGTGGGCGGATGGGCCGAATACGAAACCGACGTGGACGTGGTCCGACGCTGCCTACGATCCGGCCGTGCTTGGCACGGTCGCCGCCGGGACGACCGGCGGTACCGTTACCCATTCGTGGTCGAGCACCAGTCTGACGAATCTCGTTCAGCAGTGGACGCGCGCCGACGTTCCCAACGACGGACTCATGCTCCGGCTGGCAGGCGAAGGGCCGAACAAAGGCGGTCCGGCTTACCGGTCGGCGCGCTGGGGCGGCACGACGATGCCGAAGTTGTCGGTTACCTATACGGCCGGCAACGGTCAGGGCAACGGCTGGCCGGCGGAGCTCGCGACGAGCGGGCCGGTCCAGTTGCAGTCGATCATTGATCCCAGTGCGCTGGGTTGGGGGGGTATGCTCGTCCAGCAGGCACCGTTCCGTTCCCTGCTGCAAGGAAACGCCGGGGAACTGATCGCGTTCCAACAGTTCAATTCAAACAATTCGGTGGAGGGATGCTCGAACGCTCAGTTCGAGACCGCGACCCCGCCCTATACGGCTTGGTCGGCGCCGACGGCCATTCCAACGTGTGCGAAGGCCACAGACTGGGGCGGCAACGGCGCCTTCTACATTCTGCGGGACACGGTCGCCGGCGAGGTCGACAAGTACACCAAGAGCGGTGCGGTGTGGTCGCGCACGCAGTTCGGAACGGTCGACGCCACCTACCAGGCCGGCCACTCGGTCGTGCGCCTATCGAACGACCAAGTCTGGGTCGCGTATCGAAAGCTCAACACGGCAGGCGCTCCCGTCCTCGCGGTGAATCACTCCAACGACGGCGGACAGACCTTCCAGCTCACGCCCGACGCCCAATACGGCTTCGACATCACGGCGAACTCGGCGCAGCTGGTCCGGACCTCACCATCGACGGTGGGGTTGCTCTACCGACAAGGGACCTCGCTCAACTGGGCGCAGATCGCCGCATCGACATCAACCACGACGCTCGCCGGCAACGTCGTCGCCGACTCGGCTTTCCAGGCCGTGATGGATTTCGCGCCCTACTACACGCTCCACTTCGTGTGGATGGATACCACCAGCGGGGTGATGTACCGGCAGCGGCCGTCGTCGGGTGCGTGGTCGACCGCGACGGCGCTGCCCCAGACGGCGACGAGCGAGAATGGGATCACGATTGCGGTGGGCGCGGCGGCCAACACGGCCGAGCAACTGATTGTGATGTCGGCCAGCAAGCCCACATCGGCGACGAGCGGGAACCTGTGGAAGCGAACCTTCAACGGCGCATCGTGGAGCAATCCAATCGCAGTACCCGTCGGATCGACCGGCTACACGCATGCCCGTCCTGCCCTCGTCCACCAGGTAACCACGCTCGGCGTGACTCCCTACCTCTACGAGGACATCGAAGACGGGATCAGCTCACCCCTGCACTATGTCGCCAACTTCGACTACACCGACACCGAGATGCCGGTCCCGGTCCAGACCGGGCCGGCCGTAAACGAGATCCTGACGGGCACCTATACCGTCGCAGCCACGGCGACCGACGCCGTCGGCGTGAAACGCGTCGACTTCTTGGTGGACCGGGGTGGCGGCCTGCTGTCATTCGTCGGAACCGGAACGCTGTCGGGGGGAACGTATTCCTTCGGATGGAACACCCAAGCAACCGACGGGGGCGGCAGCCGCCTGTGGCCCGACGGCGCGTACCGAATCTTCGCCCGCGCCTTCGACTACAAGCGGGGTCTGGGAACCTCGAACCGGCCGATCGCCTACATTCAAGTCACCGACATCGGCATCCGGCCGTACCGGCCGACGCTGCCCTTCGGGCTCGGCGGCGGGGTGTCCGGCCAGGTGGACCTGTGGAACGGCAACTTAAACGTCACCCAAGCCCTGGCGTCGGATCCGACGGTCCTCGGGCCGCTTTCGATCACCCGCACCTACAACTCGTTGGACACGGCCAACGGTCCGGCAGGCCTTGGATGGAATCTCGGCGTGGCGGTCGACGCGCCGATCAGCGTCAAGAAGTTGATCGACCATTCGGGGGACGCCAATCCGCTCAACATGATCGAACTCGCCGAGGTCGATGGCACGCCGCACTTCTATCTGTTCGCCGGCGGAAACGTCTATTCGTCCTTCGTCGGCGACAACTCGACGCTGGTGAAGAACAACGACGGCACCTGGAGCCTGACGCTCGCCGACGGCAGCCGATACGACTTCAACGCCGCCGGCGACCCCACCATCTTCCGGCCCTACGTCGGAAGCGGCGTCAACCAGTTCAGCTATCTCTACTCCGGGGGCAAGCTCGCCTCCGTCACCGATCCTTTGGGGCGCGGGTTTGCGTTCACGTATGACACGGCAAGCCCATTCCGGCTCCTGAAGGTCTCTTCGAATCAAGCAAGTCCGACGCGCGACTGGACCTTTACCTACGACGGCCCCACGGGGAAACTGACCGATGTAGATGACCCGGTCAACGCCGTGACGACGAAGTATGGCTATGACGCGTCCAAACGCATGAATTCGATCACCACCCCGGCAGGCGTGCACTACACGATCGCCTACGACGCCTCCGGCCGCGCGCAAGACGTCAACCAGATTCTTGGCGGAGCGACCTTTACCACCAGGGTGGGTTTCACGAACCCGACGACGCGCACAGTTATCCGCCCCATGGGCGTGGCGACGGCTGACCCGAAATACACGACCACCTATACGCTCGACGGCCGGCATCGCACGATCGCCGTGGCGATCACGGCACCCGATGGCACGCCCCGCCAGCGCACCTTTACCTGGACCAACGATAATCTGGTCAAGTCCAGCACGGACTTCAACGGACAGCCGACCGACCTCACCTACGACGGTGCCGGCAACCTGCTGACGGAGACCGGACCCACCGGCCCGCGCGGGCGCCCGGTGACGACGTATCGATACGATGAGAACTATGACGGCCTGCAAGCCTACTACTACAACAACACGACCTTGACCCCGCCCCACGTGATGCGACAGCTCGAGCGCAACGTCGATCGCGCCTCGGCCTCTGCCAGTCCCGCACCCGGCGTGAACGCCGAGAACTTCAGCGTTCGCCTGCTCGGCTACCTTGAGGTTGCCACCGCCGGCAGCTACTCCTTCTTCACAAGTACCGACGATGGCAGCCGCCTGTACCTGGACGGCGATCTGGTCGGCGACAACTGGGCGCCGGCGAACGGGGAGCGTCAATGGGGGCCGGTCCAGCTCTCAGCCGGCATGCACCCGATCGTGTTCGAGTTCTACAACGGCGCGACCTACCACGAATGGCATCTGTCCTGGAGCAACCCCGCGATCGGGCTCGGCAAGCAGATCATTCCGACAACCGCGTTCACCCCTGGATTCAATCTCGGGACCTCCAGCGTCGATCCGGCCGGAAACTCGACGACGAGTCTGTACGAGACCGAGACGCCGCCAAACTACTACGCCGGCGAAGATCCCTTCCTGGGCAACCTGATCGAGCAGTCCACGACCAACGTCCCGGTCGGCGGCAGCGCCCAGACGTTGAAATGGCGCTACGCCTACAACACCTACGGCCAGCTCGTCTCAAAGACGCTGCCGAAGGGCATGACCGGCGCCAATCCCGACCCCGCCTACACCACGACCTACGCCTACTACGGGTCGAACGAGAACGGAGCCGATACCACCTGCGCCACACCGGTCAACGATGAGGGGCTCCTGAAAAGCGTGGCTCTGCCCGGCCGCGCAACGATCACGGCCAGCTACGACGGACAGGGCGCGCCGACGGCTTATGCCGACGCCCGCGGCACGACGTGCTCGACCTTCGACGCCCTCGGCCGCCGGCTCAGCATGAAGGCGCCCGACCGCGCCACCGCCACCACCTACGCCTACGATCCCGATGGGCGGCTGAAGACCGTGTCGGATCCGCTGCAGCCGGCCGCCACGAACTACACCTACGACGCACTCGGTCGTCTGGCGAGCGCCAAGGACGCGATGGCGGGTCTCAGCGAAGCCGCGACGAGCTACGCCTATGACGCCGACTCGAATCTGACGTCGCGCACGGACAAGGTCGGGACGACGACCTACACGTCGGATCAGCTCGACCGCGTCATCACGGTCACCGACCCGTTCGCCGGGCCGGCATCCGCGCACACCTACAACTACACCTACGACGCCAACAGCCTGGTCACCAAGCAGACGTATCCGAACGGCACGGAAAGCCAGACCGCCTACGACAACCTGGGCCAGATCAGCACGCGAACGAGCCTCATCTCGGGCGTCGGCACGGTTCTGGCGCAGAACACCTACGATCGCGATATCCGCGGCCTCATCATCCAAGACGACGCACCCGATGGTTTCTGGCGATACACCTACGACGCGCTCGGCCGCCTTGAGCAGGCGCACGATCCATCCACGGGCCGGACGGGCAAGTATGCGTTCGATGTGAACTCGAACCGGACGCAGACAAGTCTGAATGCCGGCTGGAACTCGACCTTCGAAACCAGCACCTACGCGGCCGCCTTGACCGACGGCGTGCCCGTCCCCGGCTTCACCGGCGACGACGCCTGCTCCACCGAGCAGCTCCTGACCTTCAACTTCCCCTTCGCGGGCAGCAGCTACGACCGGGTCTACATTTCCACCAACGGCTACGTGCGGCTGGGGAGCAATGCCTCCTGCACAATCCCGTCCGTCGATCTCGCATCGACCACACTCCGCTACATCGCCGCCTACAACAGGGACCTCAACATCCCATCGACGAACCCGACCCGGGGGGTCTTTACCGAAGTCTCAACGACCGGACCCAAGAACTTCCGCATCCGCTGGAAAGCGGAGCTGAAGGGTGACCCGTCCACCACCGCGAACTTCGACCTGATGCTCTTTGACTCCGGCGTGATCAAGTTCCGCTACGGAACGATGCCGTCGGCCGGCAGCGGGCGCGTCGGCGCCACCCAGGGCAATCAGCTCGACTTCGTCGCCGTGGCGAACTACGACCGAAAGACCATCGCATCGGCCGCGCAGAACGTCGTGCTCACCCCCGCCGTCGCCACCACTCAGGCGACCTACAGCTACAATGCCCTTGACCAGATCATCGCCGGAACCGGGCTCTCGACGCTCGAATACGACGGAGCGGCGCCGGGGGCCACGCCCTACAAGGACGGCGACATGACGAAAATCACAGGCCCGTCCGGGCGCGCCGATGTGTCGCTCGGCTACGACGCGCGCCACGTGGCGACGTCGCAATCCGCCAACGGTGTCGCAACCACCTGGCTCGTCGATGGCGAGGGCCGGGTGACCAAGCAGGTCAAGGGCACCGTCGAGACCCGCTACCGGTATGCCGGACCCGGGGACGGACCCGCCTGGGAAGAGGACG
>JBKKBA010000410.1:0-5320 GCA_046714275.1 Actinomycetota bacterium | reverse complement strand
CGTTCATTTGGCTGTCCGTCGCTGTGTATGCACACGAGAGGGGAATCGAATGCTGAGCAGACTTCGCAAGATCGATCGTATGTGGATTGGGATGATGGTCGCCGCTGCGGTGGCGATCGCCGGTCCGCTCGGCCTGGCCGTTGGGTTCCACTCGCATCCCATCGGGCATCACTCTCACCCGGTCCCGGTGTATTCGTACGTGTACGCGTCGAAGACCGTGGACAGCCGGCAGGTTCGCGTCGGTGAGACGACCGGCTACACGGTGATGATCCGCAACAGCGGCGGCACCGCAACGACCGTGACCGAGGTCATCGACACGCTGCCGCTCGGGTTCGAATACCTGCCGGGCTCGACATCGGGCGCGCTTCTCGCCGACCCGGTCGTCGACGGCCGGAAGCTCCGCTGGAAGGCTCGCAAGGCGCTGGGCGGATCGGCATCGTTCTCGTTCCACTTCGACGTCCGCGTCTCGCGCCGTCCGGGTGTCTATCGCAACGTCGTCGACGTGCGCGCGACGAAGCCCTCCATCGTCGAAGGCAGCGGTCCCACGGCCCCGGTCTACGTCGGCGTCCCAACCGAGCTCGAAGCGGTGGCTGCGCTCATGAAGGACGGTTCGCTACGGCTGAAGCTCAGCGCGCGTCTCACGTCGAGCGGGCGGCCGGTCGCGGGCCAGCCCGTCACGTTCACGACGACCGACAGCCCCCTGACGTATTGCATGGCGTACACGAACGGCAACGGTGTCGCCGAATGCACGGGGGCGCAGGTTCTCGCCGGCACCATCGCGTCGCTGGGCTACGAAGCCGCGTTCGAGCCGTGGTCCGGTATCTACGGTCCCGCCTGGGATCACGGCGACCTGATTGAGTAGCAGCCGAGGTGTCGTGAAGCGCACGGTCGCCGGGCTGCTGTTGCTCGTATGTGTCGCTCCGGGCGGAGATCTCGCCCGGGGCGACGCGAGCGTCCCTGCCTACGACGCCTTCGGCTTCGCCGGCTACGCGGACGGGCGTCTCTTCTCGCTCGCCAGGCGCGGGCTGCGGCACAACGACGATCCGTCGGGCCACATCGCGTTGTTCACGGACCCCGGCCCTCCCTCCACCAACGAGCCGTCGCCGTGGGTCGCCGCGGCGGACTCGGCGGGGGCCGATGACCGGAACGTCGCCGGCGGCATATCGCCGTCCGGCCGGGTCATCTTCTTCTACACGCGATACACGAAGGAAGCCGGCCTGGTCGCGACTCCGGAAGCCGTTGTCGCCGTGCGGGCCCAGCTTCCATGGCAGGGCGCCGAGAGAGCCGAGTCTATCGCAGTATCGTGCTGCGACCCGATCTTTTCCGCATACGGCCCGATGCTCGCGCTTCCCTCCGGCAGGCTGATGCAGACGTTTTACGCACGAGACACGACGGGAGCGTCGCGGGTGTTCGCGAAGTTCAGCGACGACGACGGACGCAACTGGGCCGCCGAGACGGAGATCGACCGCAGCGGCGTTTACGCGCCGAGCGAGACGGCCGCAGCGCTTGCCGGCGGCTCCTCCGACGAGACGGCGGTCCTCGTGGCCGTGTCGCGGGCGCAGGTACGGATGCAGGATGTGACGCGGCACGCGCTGGCGCAGTACGTGTCGAGCGACGGCGGCCGCACATGGACCCACGCCGGCTTCGTCGCGGTCAGCACGTCGTCGGATGCCGTCATCCCGTGGCTCGCCCCGCTCAGTCACGGCCGTCTCGCGCTCGTGTGGGCGGACCGGGGGACGCTGACGATCAAGGTCTCGATCGCAGCAGCCGGCGACGTTGCTCACGATCCGAACGCGTGGCCGGAGCCGCAGGTGCTCTACACGAGCTATCTGGACGTCGCGCGCCCCGCAAACCGTGCGCACTTCGGATATCCGTCGGTCGCCTCCAAAGGGCCGAGCGATTCCGACAAGACGGTGGTGTTCTACGACGCGCCGCTGTACGGACGGATCCCCGCGAACGTCTGGTCAACAGCATTGGATCCGATCGACCGCCGCAACATGCCGGTCGAGACGAACATCATGGCCGTCCAGCTGACGGCAGCCGGAAGTCCGCCGACGACGCTCGATACGACGGTGGCGACGTGACTCGGATGCACGCGAACGCCGCATCGGATGCGGCGCTAAGCGTGAGAGGGAGCAGCGAGAGATGAAAAAGTTGATGGTGGCCGCGCTCGTGATCGCCGCGCTCGGAACGAGCGTTCCGTCGCAGGCCCAGCAGCAGCGGGATGTGATCGTGTCGATGATCGACACCGGTGTCTATCCGTGGCACCAGGAGTTCGACTATCGCGGCAAGGATTCGCTCGACGACCAGTTCGTCGCATGGTGGGACTTCAGCGGCGATCGAGGGCCGCAGCGCAGCCCACTGCCGGGAGAGCTGTGGGACACACGCGCCGCCGAACCGTACGACGCTACCGGCCACGGGACCGCAACGGCCGCGGTTGCGGTCGGTCGCAACCGGGGGTGGGGAGACTGGTCGTATGCGCCCGGATTCAAGCTCGCCGTCGCCAAGGTCGGCGGACGGGCGGGTATCACCGGCTCGATTGCGGACGCGATCCGATGGTCGGTTGACACCGTCGGCGCGAACGTCATCAACATCAGCATCGGCTCGACGACTCCCAGGCCTGCTGGGGAAAGCGCGGCGGTCTACGACGCGCTGTCCCATGCGCGGCGTCACGGCGCGCTGGTCGTGGTCTCGAACGGAAACGGGTTCCTCAACTACGGCATCCCGGGCGAGCCGGGCTGGGCCGGATGGTACGGGTCCTCTCCCGACGTGCTTACCGTCGGCGCCGCCGGTCTCGACGGAGTCACCTCCTCGACCGATCCAGAGGTGGCGGCTCGGTTCTCCGTCTATACGGCCTGCGCGTGGGATGAGTGGTGTTACGAGGAGGTGAACGGCACCAGCTTCGCCGCTCCGACCGTGGCCGGGATGGCCGCCACCGCCATGCAACGTCTGATCGACGGCAACCGCGCCGTCTCCATCGACTGGGTCGAACGTTTGTTGAAGTACAGCGCACGCGACACCGCGGTACCGCCGACGCTCGAGGGATACGGAGTGCTCGGAGACAACGAGTTCCGAGTCCGCGTCGAGCCCAGTGCCCGGTCCGGGCGCCTGCCGGATCGTCCCGTCCCCGACGTCAACGCCGCCTACGTGGACGGCGCCGGCGCCGCGCTCCGCGACACTTGGTCGAACACGGCCCGCCAGACCGTGATTCGCATCGGTCCGTCCGTGACCTCGTGGAACGAGATCGGCCCGAGCGCACCCTCGTTGTTCGACGGCGAGTTGTACAAAGTCACGTTGGAAGCCGGCGAGCGTTTGTTCATGTTCGTGGACTTCGCCTGGCCGAACGACATCGACGTGCGCATGTACAGGGCCGGCGGCGCGATGGATCAGGCCCGCCAGGTTGCGGCGTCCACGAACGCCGTCGGCTCCGACGAGTTCATCTCCCACCGAAGCGAGATGGGCGGCGACTACGTGGTGTTGATTTACGGTTGGGCAGTCGCAGCGCCCGCGAAGACGTACGTCTACGGGTGGACGACGTCCGGAGCCACGCCGGAACCCGAACCATTGTCGCAGGGCACGTACGCCGTGACCATTCCGTTCTAGCCAAGGCATACCGAGGATGTGTCAGGACCTGCGTTCGGCGGTAGGTTCGACAACTTCACGAGGCAGATCCATGGCCCGATCACTGCCGAATACCGCTCTCGATCATTGAGATCGAGTCCGCTCCCACGCCCATGAAGCTCGTGCGCCGCCGCGGATGGCGCCAATCCCCAGGTACCGCGTGGCAGGGGTCACACTCGGTGGTGTCGAAATACGTGGTCCCACCAGGTCTCCGCCGCCCACCATATTGACTAATTCAGCTAGAACAGCCATAATAGTTGATAGTGAGAGAGGGGCGAGCGGATGAGAACCCCTGATGATTTCGGGTGGCTGGGCGACGCCGACATGGAGGCAGTTCCATCGACCGAGGCGAAGAACCTCTTCGGCGCGCTGCTGGACAAGGCGATCGCCGGAAAGAAGGTCGTGATCACTCGACACGACACTCCCAAGGCGGTCCTGGTCGGAATTGAGGAATTTGAATCTCTCATGCGCGGAAACGTTCGCAAGCTCGCCACTCTGAGCGAGGCTTTCGATACGCGGCTGGCGCGGATGCAGACGGCCAAGGTACGCGCCGGCACACGGCTGGCCTTTGATGCCCCGCCCAAAGTGCTCGGGAAGGCTGCCGTGAGGGCCGCGCGCCGGCGTGGCTGAACCGCCGCGCATCACGGTCTTGGCCGGGGCAAACGGTGCAGGCAAGAGCAGCATCCAAGGTGCGATGCTTCGCCAGAAAGGCGCCGACTCCTTTGACCCCGACGAGGCTGCGCGGGAAATCCTCATCGCGAACCCCGGCGCGTCGATGGAGCAGGCGAACAGCGTCGCGTGGCACCAAGGCGTGCGCCTTCTGAAGCGCGCGATCACGGAGCGATTGGACTGGACCTTCGAGACCACCCTGGCCGGGCGCACGATAACGACGCTGCTTGAGCGCGCTCTCTCGGAGGGAATCGATGTATGGGTCTGGTACATCGGGCTTGACAGTCCCGAGCGCAACGTTGCGCGGGTCCGGACGCGGATCGCGCACGGCGGGCATGCGATTCCGGAGGAGACGATTCGCACGCGGTACACCGCTAGCCTTGGAAACCTTCTTCAGCTGCTGCCGAGTCTTTCCGCGTTGCGGGTGTACGACAACAGCGTGGAGGCGGACCCGCGCGAGGGAGCGGAACCGAGGCCGATGCTCGTGTTGCATATGGAACGGGGGACGGTCGTCGACATGTGCGCGTTGGAGCATGCGCCCGATTGGACCAAGCCCATCCTTGAGGTGGCGCTGCAACTCGAGTGAGGGCGCAACACATGGGCCAGAGGCACTTGCCTGGCGAGCGTACCATCGAGCGAACTTCGACTTCCGCTAGCGCTAGCGCGGCTAGCGGAAGTCGGTCGCTCAGATTCCTTGGTTAAGCCGACAGGTCGACCGTTCCGTGGTCGCCGTAGGTCAACTCGGTGTCGAACCCCCACTCCGCATCGACGAAGCGGCCCGCGGCCGTTCCAACCTTGAGCCCGTCCGGCCCGAAGTCGAACGGTGAGTTCATGACGATGATCGGACTCTTCTGGTCGGCTCCCGTGAAAAGATCCAACTCGGCAGTGGCTACAGTTCCGATCTGGAACGTGGGCTTCTTGCCGTCCTTGTACTCGATCGGGACCCACTTGACGCCCTTGACGGTGGTGATCAGCGCCGCCAGATCTCCGAACGCGCCGCCCGCCTTCCCCGTGAGGATCGTTTCCAAAG
>JBKKBA010000409.1:0-3016 GCA_046714275.1 Actinomycetota bacterium | reverse complement strand
GTCCCAACCTGGAGGCGTTCATGCGACTGGCGCTCGGTCAACTGGCGTTTGCCGAAGGTCGCCTCGACGTCGCCGCCCACGAAGTCGAGATCGCATCGGAGATCTCGGGCGCGTTGATGCCGATGATGATGGCAATGTGTCGAAGCACCCAGGCTGTTGTTGCGTTGGCGCAGTCACAGCCGGAAGAAGCCAGGCGGTGCGCGGAGGAGGGACTCGCGCTGGGCCGTGAGACCGATACGGTCCCTGCGACAATGTGGGCACTCTTTGCTCAAGCGACACTCGCTCGACTCGACGGTGACCCTCACCGGGCGGAGGACCTGCTGCACGAGGCGCTCGACACCACGGCCCGGGTCGGCTGGCGGCCGGCGATCTGCGCGACGCTCGATGCGCTTGCCGACGCCGTCGCGCATCAGAGTCGCTTTGAGGAAGCTGCTCGCCTCCTGGGGGCGACGCAGAACCTGCGCGAGAAGATCTTCGCGCCTCGATTCCCAATATCAGAGTCCTCGAACGAGGACGACCGGAACGCAGTGCGTGAGGCGCTCGGGTCGAAGTCCTTCGCCGAGGCCTGGGCCGACGGAGCCGCGATGACGCTCGACGACGTGGTCGCCTACGCGCGGCGTGGCCGCGGAAAGCGGGGACGGCCGACGGCGGGCTGGAACAGCCTCACTCCCACCGAGGTCCGCGTCGTCGATCTCGTCGTTAAAGGCCTCACCAACCCACAGATCGGCCAGAAGCTCTTCGTCTCGCCTCGTACCGTCCAAACGCACCTGACCCATGTCTTCGCCAAGCTCGGGGTCGCCACGCGCGCCGAGCTTGCCGCCAAGGCTGCCCACCGCCAGGCCGTCAACCCATAGACAAACGCGATCCCCGCGGGAGGGTTCAGCGGACCGGCGGATGTTCCTCCTCTCCGTCGGTGTCATCGTGTAGCCCGGCGGATGAGAGGAGGAGCGCATGAACGATCGGGTCGAGCGCATACGGCGGTGCCTGGCGGCCTACAACCGGCATGATGCGGAGGGGTTCGCCTCCGCCTGGACCGCAAACGGCAGGCTGCGGCACATGGCGTCCGGGAGGGTGGACGAGGGTCGCGACCAGATCCGGGCGGGCGCCGAGGAACGCTTCGCTGCTTTCCCCGACTGGCACCTCGAGTTGCACGGCCTGTACGACTGCGGAAGCGACGCCTGGCTCGCCTGGACGATCTCCGGCACGCACGAAGGCGAGTACATGGGGATCCCGCCAACGAAACGCCGGTTCGAGGTAAACGGATGCTCTCACATCACGTTCGCGCCCGACGGCCTGTTCGCGTCGGACGACGTCTACATCGACGTGGCGACCTGGTTGCAACAGCTGGGGCTTCTACCGAACCTCGTCGCATCGACATCTGGCTAGAGCCACGACTTTATCCGACGAAGTATTCGATGGCTTCGATCCAGGATCCGCGATCTTGGAAGGCCAGCGATCCGCTGGGTCCTAGGCCTTGGACGTCTAACCCGGTGCGGAAGGCGGGCAGCAGCCACGCGCTCATGTCGGCGGTCCCGAAACGCGTTTGCAGCGCGTCCAGGCGCGCATCCAACGTTTCTAGGATGGCCACCGCGGGCGCGCGGCCGCCAAGGTAGTCGCGGCTCTGCGGCAGCGAAGCCGACGGGCCCTTCAGCGCGCGCAGGAACATGTTGATGACGGGGCTCGGCTCGGTGCGGTGTCCCCCGCGGGTGAACCCGCCATGGCCCAGGGTGTACGGCGCGAAGATCTCCCTGGCCGCGTTCTGGACCCATTCGTGGAAGATGGTGAGCCCGGGGTGATCGACCTTGCCGTCGGCGTTGCCGTCCTGGTGATTGCCGTTCCAGGCAAGCATCAGGTCCAGGGCCTGTCGAAGGCGCGGGTCCGTGGTCGCGGCGCGGGCCTGAACCAAGAACGACTGGAAGTAGCCGATCGACAGGTCGTACAGACCGGCGTTGACGTCCGGAGCGAACAGGCCGTCGGCTCCATCGATCAGGCCGCCGGTCCCCGGCGCCGGGATCGCGCCCACAACCAGCGGCGACTCCAGAACGCTTGTGATCGCGTGCAGGCGATTGGCCTGACCCCACGGGCGATCGCCGTAGTGTGGGTCGCCGGAGGTCCAGCCGACCGAAGGCTTGGAGTTCCAGTTGGCAACCCAGCCCTGCGCGGGGTTGATCGTGTGCGGCATCTCGTCGTAGGTCAGCAGACGCTCCCACTCGGCTTCGCCGGTGCCCGGGTAGGGCAGCCGCTCGTCGTGCGTTCGCGGGCGCGCGGGGTACATGCCGGGATGCCAGTAGGCGATGTTGCCCTCATTGTCGGCGTAGGTCAGGTTCTCGTTCCAGGTGACCATCCGCATCGCGTCTTCGAACTCGGCCAGGTTCTTCGCATACGGCCAGCGGAACATGCTCTTCATGGTGCCGATCTCGGCTTTCCACATCGCGTAGCGGTGGCTGTAGGCGACGCCGCCGGCCGTGTCGATCGAGAGTACCGGCCCGTGAACGGTGCGGCACAGCTCTTCGGTGTGAATGCCGGTCTGCTGGGGAGCCAGCGTGTTGCGGATCTTAAAGACCTCGGTGCGGCACTCCATGTCGCGCTCTTGGCCGGCCACCCGGTAGGACCGGTCGCCGGTGAGCTGCTCGACGTACATGTCGATCGTGTCGCTCAGCCCCGAGGTCAAGCCCCAGCCGTGCGTCGCGGTGTAGCCGATGCCGATGGACGGGAAGCCGGCAACGGTGATCCCCTTGGCATCCAGCCGGCGATCGCCCGATCCGCCGTGAACTTCCAACTCGACCAGCAAACCGGCAACCGTGTAGCCGACCTGGGGACCGTTGAACAGGAAAGCGTTGCCGTTGGCGCTGTGGGAGGGCGACACGGCCCAGGCGTCGCTGCCTGGGTTCGGCAAGCCCAGCTCTTCGCGCAGGCGGTCGCGGGTCGCGCGCTCGCGGACCAGCTTCTGCGCCAGCAGACGGGCGCCGGCCGGAAGATCGGCCGCAAGCGACAGCGAGGTGTTCAGCGCACTGGG
>JBKKBA010000408.1:0-9093 GCA_046714275.1 Actinomycetota bacterium | reverse complement strand
TCTGTACGCGATTCGCGTTCCGCCCACCCTGCGGCGTACGGTCTTCGAAGCGATGCGCGCCGACGGGCTGGGGGTCAATGTTCACTACCTGCCGGTCTACCGTCACCCGTGGTACCGCAAGACCTTCGGCTACGAACCGGGCCTTTGCCCCAACGCCGAGGACTACTACGCCGGCGCGCTGTCGATCCCCATCTTTCCCGGCATGACGCGCGACGACGTCGAGCGAGTGACGCGCTCGCTACAGCGCGCGCTGAAAACGTGACCGGACGCGTTCTTCTTCGCACCGACGGCGGCGCCGGGATCGGGTTGGGACATCTTCAGCGGTGCCTTTCCCTTGCCGAGGCGCTTCGTCGCAGCGGAGCCTCGCCGTTGCTGACCGTGTTCGGCGACGACGACGCGGTGCAGCGATCCCACGCGGCAGGTTTCGGCGCCGGCCGGTTGGAGGACCCCGCCGATGCGGCAACACTGGTAGCACAGGCGCAGGCGCTGGACTGCCGGGTTGTCGTCGTGGACTCGTACCTGATTCACGACGAGTACCTAAGCGCGCTGCGGAGCGCGGGGTTGTTTGTCGTCGCCGTGGACGACCTGAACGAGTATCCCTTCCCGTGTCAGATGGTGGTGTCGATGGGTCCGCACGCGCCGGACGCCGGATACCGGTCCTCGACGGGCGACACCGGATTCCTTCTGGGACCGCAGTGGGCCATCCTTCGCCCCGAATACTGGGAGACCCCGCTGCCGCAGATGCGCGACTCGGTGGCGAACATCGTGGTCACCAGCGGCGGCGCGGACCCCGGAGGATGCCTGCCATCGTGGTTGCGGCTGATCGACAGGATCGACCAGCCGTTTTCGGTGACTGCCGTCGTCGGGCCGTTCTTCACCAACGGCGACGATGTTCACGCGACGGCGGCCGATTGCCTTCACACCGTGCGCGTCATCCAGTCGCCGTCGCTGATGAGGCCGCTGCTGGCCCGGGCCGACATCGTGCTAACGGCGGGCGGGCAGACGATCTACGAAGCGGCCGCGCTGGGTATCCCGGCAGTGGCCGTCGAGATCGCGCTGAACCAAGGGCCCCAGCTTGAGGCGTTCGAGCGACTGGGCGCGATGCGCGTCGCCGGGCGAGCCGGGGACGCTCAGACCGACGAAGACATCGTCCGGCACGTCACGGAACTGGTACGCGATGGTGCAGTTCGCCGGCGCCTGTCGGAGGCCGCGCTGGGCGTGGTGAACAGGGCCGGGGCGCTTCGGGTGGCCGAAGAGATCGTGCGCGCCTCGGCTCTTGGCGGAAGCGGACAGGCATGAGCGTCAAGACGGTTGCCATCGTGCAGGCTCGCATGGGATCGACGCGATTCCCGGGCAAGACGCTGGCCGACCTGGCCGGCACGACGCTACTGGAGCGCGTGGTCCAGCGAATCGCGCGGGCGCGGTGCGTAGATCAGGTGGTCGTCGCCACCACGCTGCAGCAAGAAGACGACGCGGTGGCCGAACGCGCAACCGCGGCGGGGTGCGCCGTTTTCCGTGGCTCGACAAACGACGTGCTGGATCGGTACGTTCGCGCCGCGCGGGAGCACGACGCCGGCATCGTGATCCGCAACACCGCCGACGAACCGTTCCTGGACCCGGCGCTGATCGACGAATGCTTCGACGCATTCCGCGCCGCAGACGTGGGCGATCCACCGGGCCCGCCGGCCGACTATGCCGCCAACAACCTGCGCCACATCTATCCCGAAGGCATCGACACCGAGGTCGTGTCTATCCGGGCGCTGGAGACCGCGTGGCAGGAGGCAACGCTTCCGTCGGATCGCGAGCACGTGACGCCGTTCATCTGGCGGCAGCCCGAGCGATTCCGGCTGATTGCCGCCGGCGGTCAGCCGCTGCGGCCGGAGCTGCGGCTGACCGTGGACTACCCGGCCGACCTGGAGTTTGCTCGGATCCTGTATGAAGTGCTGGGGCCCGACTCGATGTTTGGGCTGCGCGACGTGACGGCGCTGCTGGACGAGCGGCCCGACTTGCTGGCCCTCTGCCCCGCCGTTCCGCGTCGCGAGGGATATCGAAAGTCGGTGAGCGAGGAATGACCGGCGTGGCCTAACCGCCGCCACCGGACGGTTCCGGCGGTTCGGACGGTTCCAGCGGGATGCGCCGGCTGGCCGGCAACACGGCCGTCTATGCAGCCGCCGACTTGATCGCCAAGGGTGGCGCGTACGCGCTAATCCCGATCTTGACCCACGGGCTCTCTGCTCAGTCCTTCGGAATCTATTCGCTGGTCATCTCGATCGTGCCGGCACTGACCATCGTGGCTTCGCTGGGGCTGGGCGGCGCGGTGACGCGCCTGTGGTTCGACCTGGACGGCGATGCGCGCAAGCGATTCCAGCTTGCCGCGTGGCTGACGATGCTGATCAGCGCGCTGGCAGTCGCTCTCTCTCTGACGCTGGCGGCCCGCCCGCTGTTCGGCGCGCTGTTTCCCGGGCTCAATCCCGCGCTCTTCGTCTGGGGGGTTTGGGTTTCCTTCTTCCTTTCGTCGGCGACGGTGCCGCTTGCGATCCTGCGAGCCGAGGAGCAGGCGCGGCGATTCGCGATCTTGTCCGCGTCGCAGTTCCTTGGGCCGGCGATCGCGGTCGTGATCGCGCTGGCCGGCGGAAGCACGGCGACGGGAGTGCTTCAGGCTCATGTCTTCGGCTCGATGGTGGTCCTGGCGCTTTCTGCGGCGTTCATGGCCGGGCAGGTAGCACGGCCGGCGGACTGGAGCGCGATTCGCCCCGCGCTGGCGCTGGGGCTTCCGATCGTGCCGCATCTGATGGCGCACTGGGCGCTGAACGTCGCCGACCGCGTCGCGATCCAAAGGACGCTGGGGGTGGCCTTCGTCGGGCTCTACACCGTCGGCTATCAGATCGCACAAGGCGTCTCTTTGATCGCAACGGCGTTGAACAACGCCGCGGTGCCGGCGTTCTACCGCGCGGCAGGCCGCGGCCGTCGCGAAGCGCTGGGGCGGGCGTGGGCGCCGATGCTGTATGTGCTGGGCGCGTTCTCGGTGGGTGTTGCGCTCTTCGGCGAGGAGGCCGTGTCGCTGCTGGCCCCCGGCCGGTACGCGCAGGCATCGGCCTTCATCCCGTGGGTCGCGCTGGGCTACTGGTTGCTGGCCGCCTACTACTTCCCGGTGAACGCGCTGTTCTACGCCAAGCGTGTGCGCATGATCCCTGTTGCGACGCTCACGGCCGCAGTCACCAACTACCTGCTGAACATCTGGCTGCTGCCGCGGTACGGGCTGATCGCGGCCGCATGGAACACCGCGATCGCCTACGGCGTGCTGCTTGCGATCGTGGCGTTCGCGGCCCAGCGGGTGTTTCCGCTGCCCTACCGCACCGGGCGCGCTGCTGCGATCTGTGCGCTGGGCGCAAGCGTCTACGCGTTATCCGCAACGCTTCCCGAGGGTGCACCCGGCACCGTACTGAAGGTGCCGCTGCTGCTGATCTACTTAGCCGGCGGATTCGCGCTCGTGCGAAGCGAGATCGCGGCGGTGCGGACGGCAGCCGGGGGCGGAGCGGCAGCGCCGGCTCCGGCGGGGGACGAGCCGCGGCGCGTTTTCCTGGCTCCGGCAACCACCACGCAAGCCCGAAGCATGGCGGCGTGCGCGCCGGCGCTCCGCGACGCCGGCTTCCAGCCCGTCTTCGTCAGCTTGGATCCCGTTGCCGGCAAAGACGCCGCGCGCGGCTTGCACGAGGCGGGCGTGGAGTTCACCGCCGTGGACGCGTCGGGCGGCACGGTGGACCTGCTGCTTCGGGGCCGGGAGGCCGCGCGGAAATTGGTCGCCGGGGCCGCGGCCGTCGTGATCGGCAACGACTTCACGCCGTTTGAGCGGCTGATCGTCGAGCAAGCCGGCCGCGCCGGCTGCGCCAGCGTGCTCTTGCAAGACGGCGTCATCGCGCTGGAGGGCGAGCAAGCAGGTGGCGGCGCGCGGTCGGGATCGCCGATCGTGACGCTCGCAAAACGGATACTGACGCTGGCCGGCTTCCCGTTCCAACCCAAGCCGTACGGGACCGCCGGATGCGACGTGATCTGCGTGTACGGACCGTCCACCAGGGACGCACTGATTCGTCGCGGGGTGCCGGCCGGCAGCATCGCCGTCACCGGCCAGCCCAGATACGACACACTCGCGCGATCACCGGCAGACGCGCGACCGCGGGACCACGGCCAGATCGTGCTGGTGACGACCCAGCCCTTCTCGCGATACGGCTTGGCGACGCTGGAGCAAGAGACGCAAACGTTCGCCGCGATGATCGATGCGGCTTTGACCGACGGCGGAAGACCGGTGGTCGTCAAGCTGCATCCCGACACCGACGACGCGTCGCGGGGCGAGCTGACGCATCGCTACTCCCAGCGTGTCGACTTCCAGCAGCACGAGCCGATCGAGGCGCTGTACCGACGCGCTGCCGCACTGGTGACGCTGTCGTCAACAACGGCGCTGGAGGCGATGCTGTACGGGGTTCCCGTGGTGGTCGTAGATGCTCCCGGCTTCCCCTCGACGCTTCCTTATGCTGAATCGGGTGCCGTCGCCACGGCCGGTTCCACGGCTGGGATCGGCGCGGCGCTTCGCGAGGCGATCGAGGGTGCGCACGGTCGGAAGGAAGCCGTGAAGCGGTTCCTGGATGAGCATCTGGCTGCGCTGGACGGCAGGGCCGCGGGCCGCGTTGCCGCCGCGATCACGGCGCGAATTGCAGCGCACGTGTCCGTGCGCGATGCGTCGCAAGACGCGCAACATTGAGGAATTGTCGCGATCTTGTTCGCTGCGAACCGTCGCGGTCGCGCTGGGGTAGCATGACGCACCGATGACTCCCATGAGCCGGACGGGCTCTTCCGAACCTTCCCGCACCGCGGGTCTCACTTTACTTCTGGCCGACCCGAAGATGCTGTTGCTGTTGGTATCCGGCGCCGGCTTGCTGCTGTTGTGGGCGGCGCCCGGCGCGGTGTGGGCGGCGATGCCGGCGTGGCTTGCCGTTGCCACCGTGCTGTATCGCAACGCGCGGTCCGACGACTGGCTGGCGTTGCCGATCGCGGGGCTTCCGTTCTGGTGGGCAACCGGTTTGGCGCAGTACACGACGCCGGTTCTGGCGGGCATCGGCGTGCTGGGCGCCGTACTGGCTCCGCCGTTCGCGCGACGCTTCCGGGAGCATTGGGACGCGCTGGGTGCGGAGAAATGGTTTGCCGTCGCCGCGTTCGCATCCATGCTGCCGTCGTTCTTCGCCGTCACCGGCGGAGGACGGATGTTCACCTACGTGCGCACGATCGGGCTGACGGGCGTGTCGCTGGCCGCGCTGCTGGTGGTCGCTGCGTACGCGCGCCGCAACGACACTCGCAAACTGGTCTGGCTGATCGTGGCGTTCGCCGGTGCGCTCGGCGCCTGGACGCTGGCGCAGCTCGTCTACAAAGGTTCGATTCACCTTCCGCTACAGCGCACCGCATCGTTGATGGAGCTGCTGCCCGGCCGGGCCGGCCGTCTTGCGGCGCGGGCCGTGGGCGAGGCCGCCGGCATCAAGTACGAGAATGTCGGCAACGGGCGCCTGGTCGTGCGGCCGCAAGTCTTCTTCATCCACGCGGTGACGACGGGTGCGATCGCTTGCCTGCTGGGACCGCTGCTGTGGCGGCGCATCGCGTACCGGCCGATCACGCGCGCCGTTGCCGCCGCGGGGTTTTCCGGGCTGATCGCCGCGGCGCTGGTGGCGTCGCTGGCCAGGGGCGCCTACATCGGCATCGCCGGCGCGCTGCCGGCCGCCGTCGTGGTGTTCTTGCCGATGCTGCGGCGTGTGGAGTGGAAAAAAGCGGCGCCTGCGATCGGGATCGGCCTGGCGGTTGCCGGGATCGTGCTGCTGACGCGCGGCGGGGAAGCCAAGGCGCGCCAGACTTCACCCCTTGCGGAAGGATCGTTCGTCAGTCGCGCCGCCTACTACCGCGCCACGATCAAGGCGATGGCCGATCATCCCGTCTTCGGGCACGGCACACAGCGCGACAACTTCGCGGCTCCGCTGCAAGTCCCGAAGGGAACTCCGGTCACCGCCATTCCACCCCAGACGACGGAGGTGGTCTTCGGCGAAGGCGACGAGATCCTGGTCTTCCGGCAGTTCCCCGACGGCCGGGAGGAACGCATCCGTTTCCGCCGCAGCAACGGAACTCGCATCGACGCGGCGACATCCGACACCCAATCCCGGCCGCCGCCGGGCGCGACCGTCCACACGGTGGTCGCGCCGGCCGAAGAGGCGATCGTCTCCAACGCCAAGAGCGGACTCATCAGCGTGCAAAAGCTGGCGGGGGGACGTCAGGAGCGCTTCTACTACGGACCGTCGATCCCCAAGGGTGCGCCGAAGGACTACACGCCACCACCCGATGCGCCGATCGTGCTGCGATCCAAGCTGATCTCCGCGGCCGATCGCGACCCGCCGCTCGGCTCGCATTCGACGATCCTGGGCGTGGGATACAAGTACGGCGGGGTGGGGCTGCTGGCATTCCTGGGATTGTGGATCTTCACCGGGCTGGCTCCGCTCAGGACGCTGCGGACGCAGTCGCGGCCCCTGCTGGCCGACGCGCGCGCGATCTGGATCGGCGTGCTGGCATTCGGGCTGCAGCTTCCGATCTACGAGTACGACTACGACTCGGCATCGCCGTACCTGTTCTATCTGCTGTGCGGGATCCTGCTGGGTTTGTCGGCGGGCGCGCGGCCGGTAGAGTCCACTCCGGCGGATCAACGGCCGGCTCGCGCCGGCGCCGCCGGGCATCCATGACCAGCGACGCTCCACAAACGGCTCCCGCGCCCGCCAGCATCTGGCGGCGTCGCTGGCTTGCCCTGGCCCTGGGCGCCGACGTGATCAGCTACGCCCTGGCGGCGTTCGCCGCTTATCAGATCCGATTCGGATCGAAGGACTCGTTCATGATCGTGCGGCTGATCGGCGACGACCGCTACCGCTTGCCGTACGTGCAGGCGTTTGCGCTGATGCTTCCCGTGTGGCTTGCCGTGCTCTTCTTCAACCGGTGCTACTCGTGGCGCCACGTGTCCTACCCGCCGTTCGAGCTTCGCCGCGTCCTTTCGTCGCTGACCGTCGGCACGGCGATGTTCGGGCTGGCCTCGTTCGCGTTCCGGGCCAACATCAACCGCCCGCTGCTGATCGTGCTGTTCGGCGCGGCGTTCGTGACGGTGCCGCTGGGAAGGCTCACGGCGCGCAACACCTACAAGAGGTGGCGGCGAAAGGCCGGCGCGCGCGCCAAGACCCTAATCGTCGGCGCCAACCGCGAAGGACGCATCGTCGCCGACATCATGCTGGCCAACCCCACCTTCGACTTCATTCCCGTGGGCTTCGTGGACGACGACCCCGAGCCGCCGCCTGAGGACTTTGCGCACGACATCCCTGTTCTGGGATCGACCAAGGAGATCCTGTCGCTCGTCGATACCGGGGGCATCAGCGCGGTGTTCGTCGTCAACCCGTCACTCGGGTCCGAGCAGGTCGGCGAGATCCTGCGCGCGCTGCGCCGCCGCGACGTCGAGGTGCGAATCAGCGCGAACCTTCCCGAGATCCTGGCCTGGCGGCTGGCGATCGAGCCGATCAGCGGCTTTCCGATGCTGTCGGTCGATGCGGGGAAGATGGAGCGCTTCAATCGATTCGCCAAGCGCACGCTGGACATCGTGGGATCTGCGATCGGATTGGTGGCACTGTCGCCGCTGCTGATCGGGCTGGCGATCGCGATCCGGGTGGATTCGCGCGGCGGGGTGTTCTTCCGCCAGCAACGCGCCGGCCATCACGGAAAGCCGTTCCGCGTCTTCAAGTACCGCACCATGGTCGCCGACGCCGAGCAGATCCGCGCGTCCGGCGATGTCTCCAGCGAGATGTCCGGGCCGGTGTTCAAAATCAAGGACGACCCGCGCGTCACGCGCGTGGGCAAGGCGCTGCGGCGCTATTCGCTGGACGAGCTGCCGCAGCTCATCAACGTGCTCATCGGCCAGATGTCACTTGTTGGGCCGCGCCCCCTGCCGCTGGCCGAGCAAGAAGAGCTGGACGAGATCGCGCCTGAGCGGCTGGAGGTGCGGCCGGGGATCACCGGGCTGTGGCAAGTGTCGGGCCGCTCCGACGCTCCGATGGAGCGGCTGGTGCGGCTGGATCTTTTCTACGTTGAGAACTGGTCGATCGCCTACGACCTGTACGTGCTGTACAAGACGATCCCGGCCGTGCTGAAAAAGAGCGGCGCGTACTAACGCGAAGAGCGCGCTTCGCGGCGGGCGCGGCGAATCTGGTGCGTCAGACGAGGGATTCCGCCCAGATACCGTTTGGCCAGACGCCGGGGATCCTGGGCCATGCGCCACAGCCACTCGGTCCCGGTCTTCTGCGCCAGGTGCGGCGCTCTGCGTTCCTCGCCGACAATGTAGCCGAAGGTGCCGCCGACGGTCATCAGCAGCCGCGCGCCCGTGGCTCGCCCGTGGTCGGCGGCCCAGATTTGTTCGCGGGGACAACCCATGCCGGCCAGCACCACGTGCGCTCCCGACGCGCGGATCTCCGCCGCGATCGCGCCCCCGTTCGCGTCGGGGAAGAAGCCATCGCGCGCGCCGGCGATCTTCAGGCCGGGGTAGCGGCGCGCAAGCTGGTCGCCCGCCCTTGCCGCCAATCCGGCGGGTCCGCCCACCAGAAACAGGGAGTGATCGTGCGCGGCCGCGTGCGCGATCACGTCGTACATGAAATCTTGCGTGGCGATGCGCTGTGGCAGCCGGAACCCTGCGGCTCGGACGGCCAGCATGACCGAGGTTCCATCGGCGTGCACCAGATCGGCCTGTGACAGCGCCTTTTCGTACGCCAGATCGTCGCCCAGGATGTTGACGCCAACCAGATGCATCGCAAACAGCAGCGTGGTGCCTGGTTCGTCCATGGCCCTGATTGCGTAGCCGGAGAGCCCTTCGCGCGTCACCTGCGCCAGATCCACGCCCAGCACGCGCACGCGCGCGATTCCGTCGGAATGCGCGGGGTGCGGCAAGGCCGGCTGTGTCAAAGTTGGACCGCTCACGAAGCGGGAGCGGCGCCCTGCAAGCGCTCCAGCCGGCGACGCTCGGCGATGCGGGGGCCGAAC
>JBKKBA010000407.1:0-3246 GCA_046714275.1 Actinomycetota bacterium | reverse complement strand
GGGGTCGACGGGACGGCGGGCTTGTTCGGGCATGGCCGGGACCGAGCGGCGGCCGGACGTGGCGGCGGGACGGCTGCGGGGACGCGTCGAGGGCTGCCGGATCTCATCGCCCAGTTGGCCGCCGGTCTCTTCGTCGATATCGATGCGCATCGTGCGGCGCACGGGACGGGTGACTTCCTGGCGGATCGGGCTGCGACGCTGGGGACGGCCGGCCGGAATCGAGTCGGGCGCCTGGGGGCGCAGGACGGGCGGACGACGAGCGGACGTCGCGGCGGCGGGACGGCGTGGCGGCATTCCCCGGGGCAGACCGCCCTGCATGCTGCCCTGCCTGCCGCTGTGCGTTCGGCCGGGGAACGTTCCCGGCTGGATGCGACCCGACGGGCGGCGCTGCGGCTGTTGCTTGGCCTTGCGCCACGGCAGCATCGCCAGAAGCCCCCGGCGGCGGCTCTTCCTTGCAACGTTCTTCGCCGACTCGCGGGCGATCTCTCCATACAGCGTTCCGACGGCGCTGATCGTGCGCCGAACGTCGAAGAAGCGGTGAGCGGCGGCTTTTCCGGCCTCGCCCATCTGGGTGCGCATGCGACGATCGGAAAGCAGGTTCTCCAGCGCATCGGCCAGAATCTCGGGGCGGCCGGGCGGGACGATGAAGCCGGCGTTCGGCGGCAGGATCTCGCCGATCGCGCCTCCGGCGGCGGCCACCACAGGCCGGCCGGTGGCCATCGCTTCGATGATCGTGCGGCCGAACGGCTCAGGCTCGATGGAGGCATGCACCACGATGTCGACGGCGGCCATCGCCTCTTGCGCGCCGCGCCAGCCGGCGAACATGACGCGTCCATCCAGGTCGTACTGGTAGACCAACGAAGCCAGCTCATGCTGAAAGTCGTCGTCGCCGAACATCGGCGTGCCGATGATCGCGAATCGAGCCTTGGGATGGCGGTCGGCGACCATGGCCGCGGCGTGAACGAAGACATCCTGCCCCTTCCACGGAGCCAGGCGACCGACGATCCCAATCACGGTGTCCTTGGCTCCGGCGCCGATCTCGGCGCGCAGCCCGGCGCCTTCGTCGCGATCGTCGAACGTGTCCACGCGAATGCCGTTTGGAATCAGCCGGAGCTTGCGATAGACGGTCTTGTTGCGACCCATCGACTGCGCGACGGCGCGGGACGGGACGACGATCCGGTCGGGGAAGCGCGCACACTGCGTGAACGCCCAGCGCAGCCAGCCCTTCGGCAGAATGTCGCGGACGTGCCAGACCAGCGGCGTTCGCGACAGTTTCGCGGGAATGATCGCCATCAGGTGCGCCTTCAGCGTGTTCGTGTGAATGACCTGCGGGTGCATCTCTTTGATGATGTGGCGCAGCCGGAACGACACGGCGATGAACGACACCAGGCGCAGCAACGCGACGAACGGCCGTGTCCGCAAGGTCGTGCGCGACGTTTCCAGAAGACGCTTCGACATCTTGACCTTGCGGACCAGCACGCCGGCGGCGCGAAGCTGCGTCGCAAGCGGGCCGTCTTCGGGCAGGACGACGATCGGCTCGACGGGACCGCCGGCCAGGCCGACGACCAGGTCGAACAAGCTCTGCTCCGCGCCGGACAGATGAACGACGTGATCCAGGTAGAGCACGCGGATCGGCTCCATTACGCGCTCACCTCCCGGTACGCATCGATCAGGGCTTCGGCGGCGGCGTCCCAGGTCTGACTCACAGCAACTGCGCGTCCGCTGCGCGCCATTGCCTCACGGCGCGCGGCATCCCCGCGAAGGTCTTCGATCGCCTTGCGAATGGACGCGGCTTCGGCGTCGATCGCGATCGCCGATCCGTTGCACACGGCCAGGACTCCGGCGGTGCGGGTGACGACTGCGGGAAGACCGCAAGCCATGCCCTCCAGCACCGACAGCCCGAACGGTTCGTACACCGCCGGGTGCAGCAGCGCGTCGGCTGCCCAGTAGTACGGCAGCGGGTCGGCCGGCCACGGAACGAACTGAACGCTCGCGCCGGTCCGGCGGGCTTGACGGATCGCGCGGTCGCCTCGCGGGTCTCCGACGATGATCAGCCGCGCGCCGGTCATGCCGGCAAACGCGTCGATCGCCTGCGGAACGCCCTTGCGCGGCTCGGCGGCTCCGACGAGCACCGCAACGAACTCGTCGGGTTCGACGCCAAGCCGGACACGAGCGTCGGTTCGTTCCTGCGACGTGGGAAGACGGAACCGTTCGGAGTCCACGCCCAGCGGCATCACGCGGATCCGGTCGCGACGAACACCGATGACATCCACCAGGTCCGCGGCCGTGCGAGCCGAGTTGGCGACGACCAAGCCGGCGCGGCGGTAGGCCCGGCGCTCCAGAGTTTGGTTCATCGTCGCGGAGAGCGCGTGGTAGCGGCCGCGCAGGCCCGGCTCGCGGGCTGCGCCGGCGGCGCTGCGGCGCCACACGGAGTGCAGCATGTGCGCGGCGACGATGTCGGCCCGGCGGAGCAACGACGCGCCGTCCGCGTGCACGACGTCGTAGCGTCGCACCGAAACGTTGAGCGTCGCCCACAGCATGAACAGGATCTGGTTGGGAAGCTCGGCGGGAAAGGGACGGGGAGCGCAGCGCACGCGGGCGCCGGCAATGCCGCCGCGCGGGACCCGGCTGGTGTAGACGTCGATCTGGACGCCGTGGCCCAGCATCCGACGTACGACCTCCAGGTTGACGCGACCCTGCCCCTCGGCCTCGCCGAAGCTGGGTGCGACGAACGCAATGCGAAGCGACCGGCGGTTGCGCATCATGGCGTCTTCACCGCTTTCTCACCGGTGGCCTGAGCGTTGCCGATTTCGCGGCGCGGCGCGCGCTGCAGGTGGCTGACCTTTGAAACGCGGCGCGAGCGCGCGCAGGTCATACACGCTCCAGCCGACTTGGCGATGAACTCCTTCAGGCGAGCGCCGAACGCCTGCTCGGAGAACTGCTCGGCGTGCGCCCGCAGCAGCGACGGGTCGAACACCGTCGCGGTCGCGCGGTGAACGGCATCAACCAGCGCCAGCGGGTTGGCGGGCGCGAAGAAGATCCCGGTCACTCCGTCGATCACGGTCTCCATGGCTCCACCGGCGCGGTAAGCAACGACGGGGCGGCCGCTGGCGTTCGCTTCCAGCGGCGTCAGCCCGAAATCCTCTTCCCCGGCGATGACAATGCCGCGGCTGCGCCCGTACAGCCGGATCAGCTCGGCATCGTCGATCACGCCGCGAAACTCGATCGTCGGCCCGGCGATCTTCT
>JBKKBA010000406.1:0-2668 GCA_046714275.1 Actinomycetota bacterium | reverse complement strand
CCGCGCCAGCTGGGATCATCGTGCCGACCGCTACCAGCGTGAGATCGGCGGCGCCCAGATGTACGTCGGTGCGTTGCGATTGGGACCGAACCGCTTCGACGACGCCGATCTTCAAGTGCTTGGGGATCTGGCAGGCAAAGACGTTCTAGAGATCGGCTGCGGCGCGGCGCAGTTTGGGATCGAGCTGGCGAAGCGCGGCGCGCGCGCGACCGGCATCGACCTGTCGGCGCAGCAGATCCGGCACGGGCGCGCCAACGTCCGCGCCGCCGGCGTGAAGATGCGGCTGGTGACGGGGAATGCCGAAACTTCTGCTCGAATCGCGGACGCGTCGTTCGACGCCGTGGTTAGCGACTTCGCCGCCGGCTTCATGGACATCGACCGGCTGTTCCGCGCGATTCATCGCGTGCTGCGGCCCGGCGGATTCTGCGCGCTGTCGTGGACGTCGCCGATCCTGGATTGCATGACGGGCGCCGGCGAGCCGCCGCTGCTGTCGTTCCGCCACTCGTATTTCGATCGCACGCCGTGGGTGGACGGCGGACGGGACTCGACGTATGAGTTCAAGCGAACCTACGGCGACTGGGTGCGCGCGATCGCCGCCGCCGGCCTGATCCTGGAAGATCTGATCGAGCCAAAGGCGCCGCGGGGCGCTTCCCACATGCAATGGCCCAACTTTCGATGGGAGCGCACGTCGATGGTGCCGGGCACCGCCATCTGGAAGGCGCGCAAGCCGGGCCGGGGGAAAAGCCGCCGGACCTGAGCGCTTGCAAGAGTGCTGCTTGTTGTCACGGACGGCCGGGGGATATCATCGGGCCGCTCGTTGGATCTGGGATGCAGAGGAGGACGTATGGCCGAAGAGGACAAGAAGCGTTCGAAGAAGGGCATCCTCGCGCTGCTGCTTGCGGCGTTCGGCGCCGTCTTCTTCTTTATGAAGCGCCGCCGCCGCTCCGGAGAAGAGTCCGGCTGGGAAGAAGCCACGCCCGGCGGTGGCAGCGGCGGCAGCGGCAGCTAAGGAAGCCGCAGCTCGCGCTTCGATCCACATCACGAGGTCCGCTGCTCGACCCGATACCTGTCGGGCGGGCCGCGGACCTCTTCGTTATTGGGGGTCCGTTTTCGGGGCTTGCTTGCCCCGGGATGGTGCGAATAGGATGACTTTGTCCGATCTGCACCCCGGCTGAGGAGGCCTCCATGCGAGTCACCCGGATGATTCTGGCTTTGGCTGTGCTAACGGCGATCGCCTCAGTGCTTCCCGCGACGGCGCAAGGCGCTGCGATCTGCACCTTCGAAGCACGGGTCGCCATCGATCCGGGCGTCACACCCACACCGACTCCGGGCACGTTCACCACGATCGAGCCCGGCACGATCGAGTGCACCGGCGCGCTGGAAGGCTCGGGCCCGATCACCTTCGAAGGAGTCACCGGGTCCCTGGCCGGCGGCGAGAGTTGCGCGCTGGACGTCGGAGGAGCCGGATCACTTGCCTTCTCCGCGGGCGCCGACCAGGTCACCGGAACGTTCACGTTCAGCCGGCTGGCCGTCGCCGGCGGCTTCGAGGCGACGACCTCGGTGGGTCCGCTTGCCGGCGTGTTCGAGTTCGAGCCGGCTGAGGGCCAGGATTGCGTGAACACGCCGATCACGGAGGCGAAGGTCACCGGTCAGGCGGTCGTGGTCGTTCCGTAGAGCGAAGACGGATCCAATTCCACAAGCAAGCCCAATGGGTGAACCGGTGACGCGGCAATTAGCCGTGGTGACCTGACATGAGGTCTTTGCTTAGCAACTCAACGTTTAAACCGGTTGCGACCAGGGGATATGCCCGACGCAAGGCGAGTTCTTCGCGAGCCGGACACCGGGAGCCTCACTCATGTCAGTTGGGAAACAGCGATTCCGCCAAATCGAGACCGGAACAAGCCCGCTCGGTCCTCGGGTGCACCCGGACGAGATCTCGAAACGTGAGTTTCCTCGCTCCCATCGTGGATTCGATGCGGATACGGTGCGCGCGTGGCTGGTCACCGTTCAGCGCGCGTACGAGGATGTCCAGCAAGAGCTGCACCGGATCCGCGAGGAACGCGACCGTTTGGCGCGTACCATCGAACAAGTAACCGAGCGCCCCGCCCGCGCCGGGCTGCGTTCGACGCTGGCGGAGCTTCGCCTGAAGCGAGGGTTCTTCGGGTACTCGACCGAGGATGTCGAACGGCTGCTGGACGACACCATCGCAGAGATGGCCCGGCTGGAGACGCAAGCGGCCCTGCTGATGGCCGAAAACGAGGATCTTCGGCGGGGCGCGGGGCCGGGTGCGCTGCGTGAGTTGATGCATCGCCTGCATGGCGAGATGACGGCCATGGGAGATCGCATCGCCTTGTTGGAGTCCATGCGCGCCGGCGGGCGTCCATCGCACAGCCAGTCGCGCACAGACCAGACCGTCGCCCGGATGTTGTCGTGATCGTGGTTCCGGGCTTCAATCGAATCGCAGACTCTTCGTCTGCCCGCGGGTCGCCATGCCGACTACCACGCTGCTTGCTGAGCGCGTAGACGCGGTCGCCCCGCCTCATTACGGACGCCCCTCAGCGGCTGAAGCCCTGCCGCAGGGACGCGCGGTGGTGCTGGTCGCCGGTGGGTCCGGGCCCGACCTTCTTCGCGCAACCCTGGCTCGCATCGGCCTGCCCCCGTCCGGCGT
>JBKKBA010000405.1:0-4152 GCA_046714275.1 Actinomycetota bacterium | reverse complement strand
TTGCCGACCTTTTGAGGGCGCGGGGGCTGCGCGTCTTCGGGCCCGGCGCTACGGCGGCTCAAATTGAGGGGTCCAAAGCGTTGGCGAAGCAGATGATGGAGCGCGCCGGTATTCCGACCGCAGCGACGCGCGCAATCGATCAGGTTGAGCCGGCGATCGCATTTCTTCGAGAGTTTGGGGCGCCCTGCGTGGTGAAGGCCGACGGGCTGGCCGCCGGCAAGGGCGTGCGCATCTGCCAGACACTGGAGGACGCGGCCGATGCCGTGCGGGAGTGCCTTGAGGCGCGCGCGTTCGGCGACGCCGGCGCGCGAATCGTGATCGAGGAGATGCTGGACGGGGAAGAGATTTCGGTCTTCTGCATCACCGACGGCCGCTCCGTCGTTCCGCTGGGAAGCGCACAGGACCACAAGAGACTGCTGGACGGCGATCTTGGGCCGAATACCGGCGGCATGGGAGCCTATTCGCCCGTGCCGCATCTGGACGTCGTCGATCGCGTGATGGCGGAAACATTCGAGCCACTGGTGCGGGCGATGGCCGATGCCGGCGCGCCCTTCACCGGCGTGCTGTTCGGCGGCTTCATGGTGACCGGCGACGGGCCGAAGGTTCTGGAGTTCAACTGTCGCTTCGGCGATCCCGAGACTCAGGTCGTGCTGCCGCGGCTGGAAAGCGATCTTGGCGAGTTGCTCCTTGCCTGCGCCGACGGAGCCCTGGACCGGGTTGAGCCGCGGTGGTCCGGCCGGGCAAGCGTTTGCGTCACGATTGCCGGCGGCGGTTACCCCCAGAAGTCTGATGCCGGCACGCCGATCCACGGCCTGGACGAGGCGGCGGCCGAGGGCGCGATCGTGTTTCATGCGGGCACGGCCCGCGACGGGGGACGTATCGTGACGGCGGGCGGGCGCGTTCTGGGCGTGACGGCGCTGGGCGACGACCTGGCGGAGGCTCGCCGGCTGGCGTATACGGCGACGTCGCGGATCAGCTTTGAGGGCATGCAGTACCGAAGCGACATCGGAATGAAGGGCATGAGGGTTCGGCAACCGCAGTCGTAGGGGCCGGCGTAGGTGCCGGCCGGAGGAGCGAAGATGGCGACAGTTGGGATTGTGTTCGGAAGCCCGTCGGACCGGGACAAGATGGCATCGGCCGGCGTGGTCTTAGAGAAGTTCGGCATCGACTTCGAGATGGAAGCGATGAGCGCGCACCGGCAGCCGGCGCGCGTGCACGAGTACTGCACGTCCGCGGAATCGCGTGGCCTTCGCGTGCTGATCGCCGGCGCCGGCCGCGCGGCTCACCTGCCCGGCGTCTGCGCAGCGCTCACACCGCTTCCGGTTATCGGCGTGCCGCTGTCGGGCGGAATGATGGACGGCATGGACGCGCTTTTGTCCGTGGTGCAGATGCCTTCGGGCGTGCCCGTGGCCACCGTCGGCGTTGACGCGGCGTCGAACGCGGCGCTTTTGGCCGTGCAAATGCTGGCGACCGGGGACGACGTGCTGCGCAAGAAGTTGCATGAATACAAGGGTCAGCTTGCCGAAGGGCTTCGGTTGTGATCCCACGCTATTCGCTGCCGCAGATGGCGGCGGTTTGGGAGGAGCGGGCGAAGTACCGCCGCTGGCTGGACGTTGAGCTGAAGGCCGTCGAGGCGTGGGCGACGCTTGGCGTGGTGCCGTCCGAAGACGCGGCGGCTATCAGGGACCGCGCGACCGAGGTGGATCCCGAGCGCGTTGAAGAGATCGAGCAGACGACCAACCACGACGTGATCGCGTTCCTGACCGCTCTGGGCGAGAAGATCGGGCCTTCGTCGCGCTGGGTCCACTACGGAATGACGTCGTCGGACCTGCTGGATACCGCTTTAGGCATGCAGATGCGTGACGCGTGCGATCTGCTGCTGGGCAAGGTCGACACTCTGGTGGCGTTGCTGAAGCGCCGGGCCGTCGAGTTCCGGGACGTTGTCTGCGTGGGCCGGACTCACGGTGTTCATGCCGAGACGACGACGTTCGGGCTGAAGGTGGCCGTCTGGGCATTCGAGATGGCGCGCGACCGCGAACGCCTGCGCCGGGCTCGCGAAGCCGTGGCCGTCGGAAAGATCTCCGGGGTCGTCGGCACCTACGCCTCGGTCGACCCGTTCGTGCAGGATCACGTCTGCTCGTCGCTCGGCCTTTCCGGGGCCGAGGCGTCAACGCAGGTCGTGCAGCGGGACCGCCACGCCGAGCTGGTCTCGGCCTGCGCGATCACCGCAGGCACGCTGGACAAGATCGCAACCGAGATCCGGCACCTGCAGCGCACCGAGGTCCGGGAGGCAGAAGAGCCGTTCAAGAAGGGCCAGAAGGGCTCCAGCGCGATGCCGCACAAGCGAAACCCGATCATCTGCGAGCGGATCACCGGTCTGGCGCGCGTGGTGCGCGCTGCCGTCGTGCCGGCGATGGAGAACATGACGTTGTGGCACGAGCGCGATATCTCGCACTCCAGCGTCGAGCGAGTGATCCTGCCGGATACGACCATCGCCCTGGATTACATGCTGCAACTGACGATCGACGTCGTTGAGGGCATGCGCGTCGATGCGGCCCGGATGCGGCAGAACCTGGACGCGACCGGTGGTCTGGTGTACTCGCAGTCGGTGCTGCTGTCGTTGGTCGATGCCGGCATGACGCGGGAAGACTCGTACGGGGCGGTACAGCGCGCGGCCATGCGAACATGGGAGGACGGCACGCCGTTCAAGCAGACGCTGCTGAACGAGCCGGCCGTTGCCGCGGCGATAAACAGCGATGCGCTTGACGCCATCATGGATCCATCGCGGTACCTGACCCACCTGGACATCATCTTCAAACGACTGGAGGCGATTGAATGACACTTTCAGGAATGGATCTCATACGGCAAGGGAAGGTTCGCGACCTGTATCGCACCGGCGACGGCCTCATCATGGTCGCCTCCGATCGCATTTCGGCCTACGACGTCGTGCTTCCCACGCTGATCCCCGACAAGGGATCGGTACTGACGGGCCTGTCGGCGTTCTGGTTTGGCCGGATGAGCGGCATCATCGGCAATCATCTGCTCTCCACTGCGCCCGAAGACTTTCCGCCCGAGGCCAAGCAGCATGCCGATGCCCTGCGGGGCCGCACGATGCTGGTGAAGGAAACCCAGGTTGTTCCGATCGAGTGTGTCGCGCGGGGTTATCTGTCGGGCTCCGGCTGGAAGGAGTATCAGGCCTCCGGCACCGTGTGCGGCATCAAGCTGCCGGCGGGGCTTCAAGACTCCGACAAACTTCCTGAGCCGATTTTCACGCCGGCGACAAAAGCCGAGACCGGACACGACGAGAACATCACGTTCGAGCAGTCGTGTGAGGTCGCCGGCCGCCCGACGATGGAGCGGTTGCGCGACGCGACGCTGGCCATCTACACGGAAGCCGCGCGCTTTGCGGAGTCGAAGGGGATCATCATCGCCGACACGAAGTTCGAGTTCGGCCGTTTCGGCGACGAGCTGATTCTGATCGACGAGGTCCTGACCCCGGACTCCAGCCGTTTCTGGCCGGCCGACCGGTACCAGCCGGGACGCTCGCAGCCTTCGTTCGACAAGCAGTACGTGCGCGACTGGCTGGACGCCCAAGGCTGGGATCACACCCCACCGGGACCCGAGCTGCCGGCCGACGTCGTCGCCGGCACGCGGGGAAAGTACGCCGAGGCTTTTGAGCTGATCTCAGGAGCATCGTTTGATCGATGGCTTCAAAGCGGCACGCTGGAGGCACGGTGATGGCCTGGTGAAAGTTCGCGCGCTTATCGACGTGATGCTGAAAGAAGGAATCCTGGATCCGCAGGGCCAGACCGTCGAGCGAAATTTGCCGTCGCTTGGCTTCGAAGGGGTTTCCGGAGTCCGGATCGGCAAGCACATCGAGCTTGAGATCGAGGGCGAGTCGCGCGATGCGATCCAGGCACAGGTCGAGGCCATGGCGCGCCGCCTGCTGTCGAACCCAGTGATCGAGGAGTTCACCTACCGGCTGGAGAACGGCGGAGAATGACCCCGCAGCAGACCGACGAAGTTCTGCAGCATCGGACCTACGAAGACGTCCGCGCGGCCCGCAAGGCTGAGAAAGCCGCGCGCAAGGCGGCGAAGCCTCAAGGGATCGACTTCCCTTTCCGTAAGGCGATGCCGAAGCCCCTGCTGGGC
>JBKKBA010000404.1:0-3577 GCA_046714275.1 Actinomycetota bacterium | reverse complement strand
CGTGAACACGGGCCTGGCGGAAGTCGCCGCCGATGACCAGCACGGTGCGTCCGGCCTCTGCGATAGCGCCGGCAAGGGCAGCCAGCGTCGCCGCGCTCCGCTTGGCAAGCGTCGAGGTGACCACGATGCAACTCACCTCGGAGCCCAGGCCTTGGGAAGCAAGATTGGTCCGCAAGGTGCGCGCGGCCTCGATCGATCCGCCACCCTCTTCACCGAACGGATCATCACCACGCCCCGAGGGCATCGACGCCAGCACCGGCAGCCCTAGATCGCGAAGCGCGGCTTCCTTGTCGCGCACCGTGTCGTCCATGTACTCGCGCACCAGCGCAAGGGCCGAGCCGAAGATCAGCCCGATGATCAGACCCACGATTCCGTTGCGCTTGTGGTCGGGGCCGACCTTGATTCCCTGCGCGCCGGCCTTCGCAAGAACCTCTCCACCTCCGGAAAGTCCGACTTCCAGCGCGTTTTCCAAGTCTCTGATGTCGCGCTTGATGTCGCTGATGTCTGCCAGCAGCCGAAGGGAAACCAGCCGCAGCGAGTCCTGATACAGCCGGTCGGTGGCCGCTCGGACCAAAAGGTTGTTCTGCTCCAGATCCTCTTCGTACTTCTTGATCTTGCGGACCTGCACGATCTTCAGCTCGCCGACACGGACGGTCGCAAGTTTGATGCGCTGATCCAGAAACTCGTCCATGTACGCGTCGCAGAGCTTGGCCGCGAACGCGGCCTCCTCGCTGAGCGCTGTCAGATCGAAGATGCCGGTATCCACGGCGTGGGCGGCGGCAATCTTGCCGGCCACGCGTCCCAGGTCCACGCCCAAGCGGATGGCAACCGAGCCGGCCATCCCGGGAGACTGCAGAATCTGCTGCATTTCCTGGAAGGACGCGTAGATCTCGGTCGGGTTCTCCGCGGGATTCTCGCCGATCTGGCCGCCCGAGCCGCCGGGACCGACGCCGGCGATGCGAACCTTGCAGCCGGCGGCATAGGTCGGAGCCTTCTGCATCGACTGGCCCAGCGCTACGCCCACCACGACGATCAGCGCCGTGATGACGGTCCGCCGCCTCCGCAGGATTACGCGGAAGAAGTCCTTCGGTTCCACGGTAGGGCGCTCTCCAGTCGGTCTCTGATGAATCCTCTAGCCGGCCGGCACCATGCCGGCTGCTGTTTACGAGCCAAAGGCGCCGACGACCAGAATCGTCAGCGCCGCTGCAGCAAGTGCGATTACTTCAAGGATCGTGAGCCGGTCCTGCATCGTCAGACTCCTTGTGTGTCATGGCATCGCATCCTGATAGACGGGGCGGTTGCCATTGCGATTCGTCGTTTGCTTCCGGAAGATGCAGCTTCGACTTTGGAAAGGTGACCGCCCCCGGTGGCCTACCGGGGGCGGTCGATGCCGACGTTTGGTCCGCGTGGGGAGGGAGGGAGGGAGTGCGGTTTTTGTCGTCGGCGGAGAACCCTTTCCTTGTTCTTATGCTGTCGCTTCCGCGATCTCGATGTCTGCGGACACGCGACCGGTCATCGTCTTGAGTGCCCGGTCGCGAATCCTGTATGCGTGGGACCGGCTGAGCGAAAGCCGCTCGCAGATCTCACGGACGGGAAGATCAGCCACGTACCACAGCGTCACGACTGCTCGTTCGCGTTCGTCAAGCGTAGCCAGTCGCTTCACCAGCTCGGTGCGGTCCTCCAGCGCGGTAAGGAATCCGCGACGGAAGGGATCAGCGTCGATGTCGGCCGTACCACGGCCGGGGTTCATGACCGACGAGGAGTTCGGACTGTAGAAGTCCCTGAAGGTCGTGAGTGCAGTGACAACTCCGCTTACCGTCTCGAGCATTGTCTCGTCTCGCTTCCTGAAGTCCCGTTGTTTTCGCCTGGTGAGCCGGGCTTGCCTTCATCCCGGGCTTGCAGTCGAAAACGATGCGATCACCGGCCTGTTGCAGCGTCTTTTCACGCTGCGTGAGGGACCGAATCCCATCCGAGACTCCGAAAACCGGACGAACACTGCCCGGCAAAACCGGGCGAGTGTGATGATGCTGCTGCGGAAATTTCTTACGCAGACGTGGCCGCGCGCCCGGCGGTGTGCGTGGTTTCGATCGGATCCGCCGGAAGCACGCCGCGCAGCGCCTCCCAGACGGCCGAGGCGAGGAACCGGCGGTGCCCGCCCAGCGTGCGGATGTACGGAAGCTTGCCGGCGTCGGCCCAGCAGCGAACGGCGCGGTGAGAGACGCGGAACAACATCGCGACCTCACCGGTCGTCAGGAGCGAGTCCTCACGACGGTGTCCGTTTGCGGTGGCTGTTGCCTGGCGGCGAAGACGCTCGATGAGGCGCTCGCGTGTTCCTGAGGTGTAGGGAGCCTTACCCATTTCGGGCCTGCCTTTCCGCCCGCATCTGCGGGCAGCGAGCCGCTTGCCGTGCGCTTCCGCGGGGCCTTGCCGCGGATGAGGAAGTACGCGCCGGAAAGCGGGACTGAAGCGACAGCGGCCCGGCGAAACGCTCGCCGAGCCGTTTTCGAATCGCCTTCACTAGAAAGAGATTCGAGGTGCCGCGTTTCGGCATCCGGCCGAATCGCGGGTGCTGCGACCCGCAGGCTGCGATCCTGCGGGGGAAAACAAAAGAGGCCGGTTGCCCGGCCTCGCGGGTGATCGGCAAGATTCTTGCCGATCGGAGAGGAGAAGGTTGCAACGACTCCAGAAACGCAAAACGCCCCTTGGGAGGGGCGCTCAGAAAGTTTCGGTTCCGTTACATTGGTTGCAAGGTACTAGTTAGAACGGGCTGGTGTCCCACGTCAAGAGTTTTTTGGAACTTTTTTTCAGACATACACGGGCACAGCCGGTCGATCCGGGTGGGAAACCGAAACTTTTTCACGTCCGCACTCTCGCTTTCGGTCAGATTCGCGTTCCGCATTGTGCTTTGAACAACGACGGGCCCGGGCTACAGAAATGACTCGCAAGGACTATGTAGTAAATCCGCTCCGGTGTCGTTTTCATCTGCGAGACAGCGAAACGCTCTGCGAAACACCGGAGGAGAGAATGATGCGAGCATCTGCGGCACCCCCGAAGGAAACGCTTCGCCGCACGATCGATCTGACGGCCGTCGAGTCCCGCGCCGCATTCGGCGTGCCGGCCCGGCGCACCCGGAATGTCGCATCTCACGACCGCGCAGTCGCCGCGTATCGCGCAACGCGCCGCCGTCGATTCGCCCGCGGCACCGTCGATACGTTTGCCGACGCGCTCATGGCGTTGGGCGGAACCGTCCTTGCCAACATGGCGCTGAAGTTGAACTTGGGCCTTCCCAACGGAATCGCCGGAATCGCCCTGGGAATTGCCCTTCTGGGCCTGGGCGCCGCGATCGCCATGGCACACCGCACCGTCACCGGAAGCACCGACCCCGCAACCTCGATGACGATTCCTTCCCGCGTCATCGTGCTGGATGAACCTGCCCGTACCGTGATCGACCTGGATCTCCCTGCGCACCACCACACCGCAGCGTAAGTAGTCGAGCCTAGGCCCGATTCTCCTTCCCACCCCCCTCGACGAAGCCTCCCCACCCAGGAGGCTTCGTTGCATTCGGTACCGGTTAGAC
>JBKKBA010000403.1:0-2869 GCA_046714275.1 Actinomycetota bacterium | reverse complement strand
TCGACCCCGGTGTGCGAGAACTGCCGGAACTGCGCGACGTCGCCGGGGACCGGACGGAGCCACCGGAGCTCGTCGCCTTCGATGCGACTGAGCCGCGTCTTCGCGTCGGGATCGCCTTGGACGTTCCACTCCTCGTCCGACCACGTTCCGCAGCGGTAAAGCTCGAGCCGCGTGGAATCCAGGCGTTCGCGGCTGAGCCCCGTGAAGTACCGGCCATCCGGGCTGAAGACGCGTGCGCCGATCAGGTTCGGCAGCGTCGCGCTTTCCACACCCTGCGGCGCGCCCCAGACGGTGAACTTCTCGAACCTGTCTCCCGCCGGCATCGTCGATGAGATGCGGCCGACGAGAAGCGACCGTCCGTCGGCGGCCCACGATGTGACCGCGCCAGTGACAATCGGAGTGCTCTCTCGGGCACCATCGGGTCCGATCATCTCGAGCTTGTTGGGATAGCGGACCAGGAGCGTCGCGCCGGTCGGCGACCATTCGGTATGGGTGGCGCCGGGGGCGTCGAGTGGCTCGAGCGACGCGTCCGCGGTCTTTCCGATGTAGCGCTCCAGGCCCCCGTCGTAGGAGTAGCGCATCAGCGTGAAGCGCGTGCCGTCCGCGCTCCAGTACACGTCGTCGAGCGGATACGCGGGCTCCCAATCCTTGTCGAATCGCGCGATGGTGCGCCATTCCCCGTTCGCCCACTCACGGATGTCTCGTTTGTGGATGTACAGGAGCTTGTCGCCCACCCAGCGCACCTCGGGGATCGACATCAGGAGGCTCGCCATCATCTTGTCCCCGCGCATCACGCGCAGGTCCTTGTCCTCGGGCCAGTACGAGAGGTACGTGCCGGTGCCGGACCACTCCGGCCGGATCCCGAATCCGACCACAGAGAGCGAGCCGCTGCGGAGGTCGAACGTGTAGATGACCTCGTCCTCTTTCCAGCCCACGGGCGACGTGGTCGACGGAGTGCGCTGGCCCGCCGTGAGCGCGAGTCGCTTGCTGTCGGGCGACCACTTCGCCTCGATCACGTTCTGCACGAACGGGATCTCCTCGCGTCCGGTGCACATGAGCCCCGGGTCCCATTCCCCTTGATCGATCGGGACATACGTGGCGATACGCGGCTCCGCGGGCATCCACGCGCCCAGGACGACCGCCAGCAGCGGCAAGCACAAGAACCGCGATCTCATCGCCTCAAAGTCTATGAGGGCGTATCACGCGCCGGAGTGGCTCTCGTCCAATGCGACGAAATCGATAGATGACGCATGCGCTCGCGGGCCGCGTCACCCGCGAGCTCGTCGTCGCGCTCGTTGACCGGCAGGCGCAGGGGTGAGCAGGTGAGCCTGTCGTCGCTTTGCCGTATCAAACAGATTGCGCCTTCACGATCGTGCGCTGTGTTTCGGCCGTTAAGCGCACACAAGCACTGTCGTGACTGGGCTCGTGTTCCTCATCATTCAATGTTTCTCGCGTCCGGAGCACACTCGGTCGGCAAGCAGCCATGCGACCACTGTTTGTATTGGTCGTGCACGACGGGTGTTGCGCTGTCCGCTTCTCGCATGCGAGTCTTCGTCGCGGTGAGGAAGAGATCGTTTGGGCTGGTGCGGATCGTCGTAGCCGCGCTCGTTGTCATCGCTGTCGCTCCGATCGACGGCGGACCGACGAGCGCGGCTACACGCATCGGCACTGACATGGAAGCCGCAGCGCGCCGCGCCATAGCGGTCGCGCGTGGCGAGCCACAGAGCGCGAGCAGCGCCTCCGTCGCCGCTGAGCCGAGCTCGACCGTCAGCTATATCGGCTACCCGAGCGGCCCCGCGCGTCCAGGTGAGACCGTCACCATCCCGGTCGCGCTGCGGAACCACGAAGCAGCGCTATGGCCGGCGACGGGCGAGCAGGCCGTGAAGCTCTCGTACCACCTGTACGACGCGGCGGGTCGCGTCGTCGCGTGGGATGGCCTGCGCTCGAGCCTGCCGAGTGATCTTCCTGCGGGCGGCGGCGACGTCGTTCCGATGACCGTGACGGTGCCCGCGCTGACCGGCACTTACACCGTGAAGCCAGACCTGGTGCGCGACGGCGTGGGCTGGTTCTCATCGAAGGGCGCGGCGACGGGTTCGTTCCCGCTGCGTGTCACGACGGATCTCGATGCGGGATACGGCGCGACGACCTTACCCGCGGTGATCGCACCCGGCGGCCAAGTGCCCGTCGAGGTGCGCGTCACGAACACCGGCCTCCAGAGCTGGCCCGCCGGCGGGAATGCCCCGGTGCGGCTTGGTTACCACTGGCTCGATGGGGACGGCAAAGCGGTGGTCTGGGACGGGGCTCGCATTCCGCTCGACCGTGACGTCCCGCCGGGCCGTGAGATCACATTCAACTTGAACGTGCGCGCGCCCGAGTTCGAGGGCGACCACAGGCTTGTGTGGGACATGGTCCAGGACGGTGGCATTGGTTGGTTCTCAACTGGTGTCGTGCCGGCGAAGACGGAGATCGTCTCCATCTGGGACGGCGTCCGGATCTACGGCAAAGGCTGGGGCCACGGCGTCGGTCTTTCGCAGTGGGGCGCGCAGGGCTGGGCGCAGGGCGCCGCGGGTGTGCGCCTCACGGGCGAGCAGATCGTTGCGAAATATTTCCCCGGCGCGCAGCTCTCGACCCAACCGATCACACAGCCGTTCCGTGTTCTTATCTCGGCGCCCTCGACAGGCTGCGTCAACAACACGATCGCGAGTTTCGCGCGGATGGAGTCCGCCGGGGGCATGCGTCTCGTGAACAACGCGGATCAGACGGTCGTCTACGCCGAGACCGGGCCGAACGAGCCGCTGCGGTTCTGGAATGACGGCCGCACGCTCGTCGTGCGGAACGAGCGGTCGCGCGAGACCGTTTTCGCGGCCGC
>JBKKBA010000402.1:0-2818 GCA_046714275.1 Actinomycetota bacterium | reverse complement strand
CTGTGGGCTGACGGGCCGCAAGATCATCGTGGACTCCTACGGCGGCATGGCGCGCCACGGCGGTGGCGCGTTCAGCGGCAAGGACCCGACGAAGGTGGACCGGTCGGCCGCGTACGCTGCGCGCTGGGTCGCCAAGAACATCGTCGCGGCCGGATTCGCCGAGCGCTGCCAGCTTCAGGTTGCCTACGCCATCGGCGTCGCCGCCCCGGTCAGCATCAACGTCGAGACCTTCGGCACCGAGAACATCGCGATCGAAAAGATCGAAAAGGCGATCGGCGAGGTCTTCGACCTGCGTCCTGCCGCGATCCTGCGCGACCTGGACCTGCGCCGCCCGATCTACCGTCAGACCGCGGCGTACGGACACTTCGGTCGTGAGGAGCGCGACTTCACCTGGGAGCGCACCGATCGCATCGAAGATCTGAAGTCCTCGGTCTAGCCATCGGCGGGGTCGTGTAGCCTCGGCCACATGCCGGGGTACGCATCCGTCGTCTTGCTGCATTCCAGCTTCGTCCACCGGGACCGCCTGTTCACGTACTCGGTCCCCGACGATCTGGACGTGGGCGTTGGCTCGATCGTGCGCGTTCCCTTCGCGCGTTCTCGCACGACGGGCGTCGTCACGCAGATGCTGCGAAATCCCGACGTCGACCGCACCCTTCCGATCATCGCGACGCTCGGTCCCGGCCTGGGCTCCGAGTCCGTGTCCCTGGCTCGATGGACGACCGACCGATATCTGTCCACGTTTGGTGAGGCCTTGGCCGCCGCCGCTCCCGAACGCATCGCGGCGGTGGAGCGCTCAGCGGCCGCTGCGGCCGTCATGCCCAAGCCGGCTCTCCCCGTCCTCTCCGGCGATCCGCTGCGAGGCTGGAGGGGAGCCGGGGCGCTGGCTCGCTCGATCATGCGGGGCGGACATGCGGCCTTTTCTCTGCAACCTCCGGCCGCGACCGACCGCGGGCCCCTCCTAGTGCACCTATCGGTCGCCGCGCTGACGGCCGGCCGGGGAGTGCTGATCTTGCTGCCGGAGGTTCGTTTCCGTGGCGAGGTTGCTACCGCGCTCGACGCTGCCTTGGGCGAGCAAATTGCCTGGCTGGGCACCGACCGCTCGACGCGCGACCGCTACTCCGCATGGCTGGCACTGCGCGGCGGACGCAAGCACATCGCCTGCGGCGGCCGAGGCGCAGCCTTCGCGCCCGTCGAAAACCTGGGTCTGGTGGTCGTCGACGATGAATCGCATGTGTCCTACAAAGAGCGCCGGGCTCCGCGATTCCACGCGCGAACGGTAGCGGCGGAACGAGCCAGGCGCGCCGGGGCAGCCCTAGTGGCGGTGGGAGTCCCCCCCAGCGTCGAGGTCGCAGCAGCGGTCGCCTCGGGTCGCATGACCGCGGTGGCTCCGCCGCGCCGCGCACAGACCGACCGTCGCGTGCCGGTCACGATCGCCGACCTGTCCAGGGAGCCCGAGCGCCTTGTGCCGACCGGCCGGACGCTCTCTGCGGCGAAGCGCGCGCTGACGGAAAGCCGCCGCGTGGTGATCCTGACACATCGCGGTGGGGAAGAGGCGGCGCGCATCTACGCGCGAGCCCTGCGAACGCTGAAGCCGCGCGCGCCGGCTCGGCTGGATGCGCGCTCGGCCCAGGCCGATCTTCGCCGCGCCGTGGCTAAGGCCGACCTGATCGTCGCTACGCCCGTCATCGCGAAGGACCTGCCGCCCGGCCCGCTCGGGTTGGTTGCGATCTGTCACGCCGACGCCGCGCTGTCCCACGCCGACTTCCGGACGCCGGAGGAAGCTTTTTCGACCTGGTGGCGGATTGCGCGCTATGCCGACGCCGTCGTGGTCGAAACAGCTCAGCCGCAGCATCCCGCGATCCGGGCGCTCGTCCGTTTCGATCCGAGCCTGCTGGTTGCCGTCGAGATCGATCGTCGCCGATCGCTGGGCTACCCACCCTTCGCCGGCCTGGCTCGCATCACGGCGCCGGCCGGCTCGATTGATCGCATCGCACAGGACGTCGAGCAAGCCGGTGGCACGGTGCTGGGCCCCGTGGTCCGCGCGAGCCGAGAGGGCGGCGAGGTTCGTGACAGCGAATCCGTCATCGGCGTCCGCGCAAGCAGCCCCAAGGCCCTTGAGCAGATCCTGGCCCCGCTGGCGCTGCGCTGGCGCGACTCCGGCGACGACGCTCGGATCGATATCGACCCGCGAGAGCTTCTCCCGTAAACTCTGAAACCCCATGGGAACTCTTGATATTCGTGTGCTGGGCGACCCCGTCCTGCGGACGCCGGCGCGCCCGGTGACCGATTTCGACGAACCGCTCGCCCGCCTTGCCGCCGACATGCTGGAAACGATGCACGCCGCACCGGGCGTCGGCCTTGCCGCCCCACAGGTTGGCGTCGATCGTCGCCTCTTCGTTTTCGATTCGGGCCAGCGCGAAGGAGCGCTCTGCAACCCATCGGTGGTTTGGCGAAGCGACGAGACGCAGACCGGCGAAGAAGGATGCCTGTCGGTTCCCGATGTGTACTTCCCCGTGACTCGCGCCATGCACGTGCGCGTCCAGGCGCAGGAGCTGGACGGCACGCCGGTGGTCGTTGAAGGCAGCGGGTTCGAGGCACGGATCTTCCAGCACGAGATCGACCACCTTGACGGCGTGCTCTTTATAGATCGGCTGGACGAAGCGACACGGAAGGAAGCGCTGCGCCTGCTGCGAGAGATGCAACTGGGCGAGCGCCCGGCGCCGGCGGCGCGTCCCGCCAACGCGCTGTAAGCGCGCCGTGCGCATCGTCTTCTTCGGAACGCCCGCCGTCGCACTGCCGTCACTGAACGCCCTGACGC
>JBKKBA010000401.1:0-6083 GCA_046714275.1 Actinomycetota bacterium | reverse complement strand
GATCACCTGACGCTGCAAGTTGGTTTCGTCCACAACGTCAAAGTCCACCAGTCCAAGAGTCCCCACGCCGGCCGCCGCCAGATACATCGCAACGGGTGACCCAAGCCCGCCAGCGCCGATACAAAGGACTTTCGCGTTCTTCAGGCGCTTCTGCCCGTCCATGGCAACGTCCGGAATGATGAGGTGGCGTGAGTAACGCCGGATCTCCTCGTTGCTCAGCCCGTCGGCCGGCTCGACCAGCGGCGGGGGGCGAAGGTGCGGGTCTCGATCGGACATTTCGACGGTCTCCCTCGTAGGAACGATGAAATCATACCAACAGCATAGGAATTGGTTTCGGGCTACTCACCTTCGTAAAGCGCCCGAGCACGAACGCGTAAAGCGCTCGAGCACGAATTGCTCCCTTTCATAAACGCTCGAGCACGAAAGTCGGCGGGGACGCTTCGGGGCAAAGCGTCGTCAAAGCACTCCGGACTAGACACAAGATGCCCCGAACGGGTGGTAGTCCCCGCCTTGAGCCCCGGCCAATGTGAGTCGAAACCCAATGTGAGTCGAAACATCGCGAGCACGGACACTTCGACAGGGGTCATCATGAGAACGGCAATCCGGATCATTCTTGCGTCGGCGGTCGCGCTGACGGCCTTTGCCGTCCGCGCCCCGTCCGCCCCTGCCGCCACCAGCGTCTGGACGGCAAGCCAGGTCGATGGTTACCCGAACACGTTCTACTGGGCTGTGATCGTGGGCATCACCGACTACGCAGGGGTTACCCCCAATGCGACCGGATCGGCCGAAGACGCCTACGCCCTTCGGGATCACCTTCTGTCGCTCGGCTGGCGATCCGACCACATCTACGTGGTCACGAACCTCTCCGCAACCCGGGACGGCATCCTGAAAGCGATCAGCTGGCTGGCCTATAAGACCAACAACCGCTCTCTGGCGATCTTTCACTACTCGGGTCACGAGAAGCCCTTCGCCACCACAGCCGACGGGGATTCCGAGGCTCGCGATGTCGCCCTGTGGGGAGCCGATAACCGCTACATCCTGGACGGCGAGTTGGGCCGGGAGATGGCGAGAGTGCGCGCGTACCGGATGTGGATCAACCTGTCGGTCTGCCGGGCCGGGGGCTTCTCCGACTACGGAATGTCCGCTCCGAATCGTGTGATCACGTACTCCTCGCCCGAATCCGAGCTGTCGTACGCCGACGGCGGCCTGAGACACTCGATCTCCTCCTATTTCATGATCGTCCAGGGCATGCGAAACAAGGTGGCAGACAAGAACCGCGACGGCTTGGTTAGCGTCGAGGAAGCTTTCTGGTATTCCCGCGGACCCGTCATCGACCGAACGGGAAACAAGCAGCATCCCGTGATGATCGACCGCTGGTGGGGTGACTTCGGAATCAAGCCGCCGGCGACCCGCTAAAGCGCTTCCGCACATAAACTACCCGCCCGGCGCCGAAGCAAGCCCCGTCCCTGGGCGCGGAAGCCGCCCGCGCGCGAACCGTCTGGTCCGCCTACAATTCCTCCTGAAGCGGGGCGTTTAAGCACGCGGGAAGGACCGCGGGCCACCCTGCCAGAAGTAGGTAGCACCACATGCGCCGACGCTCCCTTGTAAAGCTCTTGTCGATTGTGCTTCCCGTCGTTCTTTCGGCGGCCACGGTCGTTGCTTCGGCGCGCCTGTCCGAGCGCCGGTTTACCGAGCCGGAGACCACCGTCCTTGCCTCGGCCAAGACACCCTACGAACTGCGGATCCTTGATCCCGATCCCAACACCAATCCGTTTGCCGGACAGCCGGGGGGCCCCGGAGCGCCGCCGCTGCCGACGCTGCCCGGAGATTCCGCCGGCGCAAAGACACGCGTGTCGGTGCCACCGGGCATTCCCGCCCTTCAAAAGGGTGCGACGCAGCGACCCGGAGAGCCGGGGACGTATCGATGGGCGCTGATCGTGGCGATCAACGACTACGCAGGAGGCACCCGCGACAACATCGGGTCCTACCAGGACGGCGTCGCCTTGCGCGACCACCTGCTGGGTTTGGGCTGGCGCGGTGACCACATCCTGCTGATCGCCAACCGTCAGGCCACCAAGCCGCAAATCATGGAAGGTCTGCGGTGGCTTGCGGCCAAGACGGATGCAAGCTCGACGGCGATCTTCCACTACTCCGGCCATGAAAAGCCTTTCAAGCGCAACGCCGACGGTGACCGCGAGAAGCGCGACGTGGGCCTTTGGGTGTCCGACAACAATCTCATCTCCGACGGGGAGCTGGGCGTCGCGATGGGTCTGGTGGGCGCCGGTCGCATGTGGATCAACATGGCCGTCTGCCGCGCCGGAGGGTTCAGCGACCCAGGAATGTCGAAGCCGGGGCGCGTCATCACGTACTCGTCACCGGAGTCCGAGTTGTCCTACGAGGACCCCGACGTTCGCTACTCCGTGTTCGGCTACAACATGATCGTCCGTGGGATGCGCAAGGGTCTTGCCGAGCTGGGTGGCGATGGCGGCGTATCGGTCGAAGAAGCGTTCCACTACTCGGTGCCCTACGTCGTGCAGCGCACCGAGGGCAATCAGAATCCGGTGATCGACGATCGCTACCAAGGTGACTTTGATCTTCGCATCAGTTCGTAATCAAAGCTCGTAATCGAAAGAGGGGGTACCACACGATGAGGTCAGTGATCCGTTCCCGCACGCTATCGGCCGGGGCGCTTTTCCTGGCCGTCGCCGGCGTCATCGCTCCGGCATCGGCAGCGCCGCGCGCGCTTCAAACAACGCAAGGCTCGGTCGCTGCTCCGATGCGCTTCCCGCAGGATGCCACCTACTCGACGTGGGTGAAACCTCAGCGCGACATCTATCGCACCACGGACCAGAACGGCCAGCTTGGCTACGCGTTCGAAATCGACCGGCGGACCTGGGGCGGCGCGTTTCGGCTTGACGTCCTGGATGGAGCCACCGGCCAAGAGGACATCGACATCACCTTCTACTCCGACATGGCCGCCCCGACGTCGCCCGGAGCGTCCGATGCTCGCGGCGCCGGCGGAGAAGTTGGGATCGTGCCTGCCTCATCCACGCACGCCATCGTGACCCTGTTCTACGGCGCCGACGCATCCTTCGTCTACAAAGCGTTCGCCGCTGTACCGAAGAAAGCCGCCAAGGTTTCGCTCCCTGCTGCGCCGAAACCGGGCGTGCACGCCGGCTACGGCAAGAACGTCACGCACCCGATCGCCACAACGCTGAAGAAGCGCTCGCAGGTCGTGATCGCCGTCATCGATACGGGCATCAATCCTTACCACGTCTCGTACCGCCGGCCGGAATTGGTGGTTCACCCCAGCACCTACATCGAGGGCTTCCCGAAAGACGCGCCGGCACTGGGCTTGACGCTCAACCAGAAGGACTACGCCAAAGCGCGCAATGCCGACGACGCCCCGGTCTGGAGCAAGGTGCAAGAGCGCAAGCTCTACTGGATTCCCGGCACGAACATCATCGGCGCCTACTCACAGTACGACTACTACGACGAGACGCCCGAGATCGGGGACCCCGAGATCAAAGGGGTCAAGAACATGGGTCGTCCCGTCATCGACGACTCGGGCCACGGCACCGGCACGACGTCGGTGTCGGGTGGAGGAATCTACGGATCCAACCCGGACGCCCTGATCGTAAGCGTCGAGGGCTTCGGCACCGATGCGGTGAAGTGGGCGGCATCGCAGCCGTGGATCGACTTCATCTCCGGCTCATACGGCGACCCGACGGCAACCCCGTATACCAAGGAAGTGCCGAAGCTCCCGACCCTTCAGAACCCGGTGGGAGAGACGGACTCGCGCGAATACGAACACACCGGCCCCTTCGTGCTTCGAGACGGCCGCACCGCGTGCTTCAGCGCCGGCAACGGCCTGTCCCGAACGGGAGCCGCATACGACCGCTACTCCAGCATCCGCCCCACCTCCGGCCCGTCGTGGATCGTGACGGTCGGCGCGGCCAGCCCACGCAACGACCAGAACTACGGATGGCACTCGATCCCGGTGGACATCTCGTCCTACGGCCTCCACTGGCCGGCTGCCGACTACGCCTCGACCGACGGATCGATCGACTTCGGGGGAACTTCGAACGCCACGCCGGTAACGTGCGGCGTGTTCTCGAAGGCTCTTCTTGAGGCGCGCAAGGCTTTGGGCGACACCCGCGAAGGCATTCACTCGGTTGGGGGACAGCGCGTGCCGGCTGCAGGCCGCCGTGGCCCGGGGCTGCTGTCCGACGGCATCCTGACCCGAATCGAGCTTCAAGACGCGGTGTTCAAAACCGCACAGCACGCACCGTTCGATCCCCAGACGTTCGCCTACGAGCCGGTCTCGACGATCCCCGACTCGCCCGCGTACTACACACAGGAGGGCTACGGAATCGCGAATATGGCCAGCGGCAAGCGCGCTGTCGATGTCATCTTCGGTCGCAGTCCCATGCCGGACCGCGCGGAGGTCGATCAATGGATCGCAACGATCGACATCATCCGCGACGCGCTGTGGAACCCGGACGACTACAAGAGTTGAGCACCAGGTCTGATCGCGCCCGGAAGGGAAGGCGTGATCAGACCTGGCACTGCGGGCAGAAGTAGGTGCTGCGGTTGGACCAGCGCTCGCGCACGATTGGGGTCCGGCAGCGGCGGCAAGGCTGTCCGTCGCGACTGTAGGCCTTCAGGTGGTCCTGCATCGTTCCCGACACGCCGTACAGGTCCTTGTAGGCCTCGTCCTCCAGCGTCACGCCGCGGTGGCGGATGCCTTCTTGCAGAACCTCTTGGATGGCGCGATACAGCCGGCGCACTTCCTGCGACGTCAGCGAGTCTGACACACGGTCGTGCCGAAGCCCCGACGCCCACAGAATCTCGTCGGAGTAGATGTTTCCGATCCCACTGATGAACTTCTGATCCATCAAAAGGGCCTTTAACTTCATCTGGCGGCCGACCAGCAGGCCCGAGAAATGCTGCCACGTGAACGAGTCCTCGAACGGATCGATTGCGATGTGCTGAAGCTCTTTGACTCCATCCAGCTCGTCGCGACGTGAGACGAACAGCTCGCCGAACTGGCGCATGTCCACGAAATGCAACTCGCCACCGACCTGAAACTTGATCACGACGTGCGTGTGCTTATCGGCAACCTTGCGGCCGGTCGCTCGTTCGACGTGACCGCTCATCCCCAGGTGCATGACCAGCGTGTCGTCGGAGTCCAGGTCAAGCAAGATGTACTTTCCCCGGCGGGAGATCTTGGTGATCTTGCGTCCAATCAGGCGGTCGGTGAACTCCTTCTTCGTCTTGTGCCGGCGCACGATGCGCGGCAGCTTGACCGTCACGTCCTTGACCTTGCGACCCACAACGTCTTTTTCAAGATCCTTCCGGACGATCTCTACCTCGGGAAGCTCGGGCATCAGCGAATCCTCTGGCGTCGCGGCGGCAGATCGGGAGCATCCGGTCCGTGCAGGCGCTCAACGGCAACACGCGCTGCCGCCTGCTCGGCTTCCTTTTTCGAACGCCCCTCACCGCTTCCGTACTCTTCGCCGGCCAGGCGCACGACGGCGTGAAAGCGCTTGGAGTGATCGGGTCCCGATTCCGTGATCCGGTACTCCGGCAACGACCCGACCCGAGCGGCGGCCAGCTCCTGTAGCGACGTCTTGTAGTCGTGCACCGTGCCGCCTTCCACCTGCCCGCGAATGCGGGGCAGAAACAGGTTCAGGATCACCCGGCCCGCCTCTTCGATTCCGCGATCCAAGTACAGGGCTCCAAAGACGGCCTCCAGTGTGTCGGAAAGGATCGAGGGCTTCTCGCGCCCCCTGGTCATGTCTTCGCCTCGGCCCAGCAACACCTGCTCGCCAAGGCCGATCTCGCGAGCAACGTCTGCCAGCACGGTCATGTTGACCAGCGCCGCGCGCATCTTCGCAAGGTCTCCTTCGGACACGTCGGAGAACTCGCGGTACAGGGCATCCGTGACGACGATGCCCAGCACCGCATCCCCCAGGAACTCCATGCGCTCGTTCGTCGGCAAGCCTCCCTGCTCGTAGGCGAAGGAGCGGTGAGTCAGGGCCCAGGTCAGGAGCTGCCGATCGAGAAATGCGACCTGAAGC
>JBKKBA010000400.1:0-4326 GCA_046714275.1 Actinomycetota bacterium | reverse complement strand
CCCAGCATGGCGCCGGCCAGCGCATCCTTCTCTCGGGTGTACGCCCACAGAGCGAAGATCATGAAACCGACGGCCAGCAAATCCCAACTGTGAAAGGCGTACGAGATCATCGCGGGCGCGACGGCATACAGCGCGATGCGCTTGCGATCCCGCGCGATCAGCGCCAGCGCGGCGGCGCCGGCCAGCGCGAACGCCGACAGGGCGAAGGCATTCGCGCGCAAGAACCCCCCGACGTCCCCCTCGGCCACCGGGCTGTTGACCGCCGAGATGAACAGCCCGGTCAGCGGCGGATACTCCGAGTTGTTGTCGCGATACGCCAGCCCGTGACGCGAGAACGGCGTGTCCTTCCCGGGTTCGGTGAACGGTTTGTTGTCGCGCCCGTACAGGAAGATGATGTCGCTGTAGCAATTGCGTGTGTACTGATAGTTCCCGCGATAGTAGGGCGCCAGGCAGTTGCGCTTCATCAGATAGCCAACGATCATCGAAAGCGCCGTAAGCGTGAGCGCCAGCGCAACGATCCCCCATCGCTCCCTGCCGGTGTCGCGGGCCTCCTTCTTCGGTTCCACAACGCCCCCGTCGCGACCACGCAGGGACTCCGGGAGGGACTCCGGGAGGCGCTTCGCCTCTCGGTCCGCGGCCTTCGCATCCCAGGGGGTAGGTCCCGGCCCGGGCGTGTCGCCCGCCCGCTTCCCGAAGAAACGTCTCATGAGCGGAGCATGGTAATCGCCGACAGGTCCTTCGAGCGTCCCTGCCCGGTCACGCGGCCGAGGGGGATGCGCTGGGGCTGCTGGTTGGCTGCGGCCCGCCGCTGCCCTTGGTGCTGGTCGGTGACGGTTGCGGAGAGGGCCCGGTTGCGCTCGGCTCGGGGGATGGCTGGGTCGGTGGAGGCTGCGACGGGTCGGCGGTGGGCTCGGAAGGCGACGACGCCGGTACCGACGGGGTGATCAGGATCGAGCCACTGGGCGCGGGGCTGGGCGAGATCGACGGAGCGTCCTCCGGATCGGGGAAAGCCTGCGGCGGAACCCCTTCCAGCGCCTCCATCATGAACGCCTTCCAGATTCGAGCCGGGAAGGATCCGCCGACAACCTTCATGCCGCGCACGTTCTGCATCGTCTTCGTTCCGTCGGGGAAGCCCATCCAAACGGCCGTCGCCAGATCAGGCGTGTACCCGGCGAACCAGGCGTCCCGATGATTCTCGGTGGTGCCGGTCTTGCCGGCCGCAGGGCGGCCGATGTCGGCCCGCGTTCCCGTACCCGATTCGATGACGCGTTCCAGCGCTTGCGTCACCAATCGAGCTACCCGTTGCGGAATCTCCTCGGTCGCGCTTTCCGAGAAACGGTAGCGCTCCCGGCCACCCGCGTCGTCCACGCGAGCGATCAGATGAACGCGCGCGCGCTTGCCGTCGTTGGCCAGTGTCGCATAAGCGCCGGTCAGCTCCAGCGGAGTCACCTCTTCGGTTCCCAGCGCAAGGGCGGCGACGGGCTCAAGCTCAGATGTGATTCCAAGCCGCTTGGCGATGTCGACGGCCGCCTCGGGCTTGGCTTGAAGGATCATCTGCGCGTAGACCGTGTTCACGCTGTTCGCCGTGGCGTCAAGGACGCTCAGCGAACCGTAGTTCTTCCGGTCGTAGTTGGACAACTTCCACGTCTGACCGCCTGTGTCCAGCGTGATCGTCCCGGGAGCGCGAAAGCGATCGTTCAGCGTTCCCCCTTGTTCCAGCAGCGCCGCCAGGATGACCGGCTTAAAGGCCGAACCGGGCTGCCGGCGCGCCTGTGTCGCCATGTTGAACTTCCTCTTAACAAAGTCGCGGCCGCCGACCATCGCCCGAACGGAACCGGTCTTCGGGTCCACCGAAACCAGGGCCGTCTCGGGGTCGGTCGGTCGATCAAGGGTCTTGCGCACGGCTTGCTCGGCCGCCTGCTGCATCGTGCTGTTGAGCGTCGTCTGCACGCGCAGGCCACCGCGGAGCACGACGGTCTCGCCGAAGCGCCGGACCAGCTCGCGGCGCACTGCCTCCAGGAAGTACGGTGCGCTACCGGTGAAGGCCACCCGACGAGGAAGGATCTTGAACTCGGCGGCCGCGGCCACGGCACGCTCGTCTTCGGTAATGAATCGCTCCTCAGCCATCGCCCTGAGCACCCGGGCGCGGGCTTTCTTGGCCGCTTCCGGCTTGCGGGACGGATCAAGCGCCTCCGGCGCGCGAATGATGCCTGCCAGCAGCGCCGCCTGCTCCAGGTTCAATCGCGAGGCGTCGACTGCAAAATAGGCGCGCGCAGCGGCCTGAATCCCGTACGCGCCGCGCCCGAAGTAGATCGTGTTTAGGTACGCCGTCAGAATTTCATTCTTGTCCCACGTGCGTTCCAGCTTCATCGCGATCACCGCCTCACGAGCCTTGCGCGTGAACGTGCGCTGCCGCCCGACAAAGGCGTTCTTCACGTACTGCTGGGTGATGGTCGAACCACCCTGCTTGATCTCGCCCGCGAACAGGTTGACAAAGGCCGCGCGGACAACGCCGGCCATCGAGATCCCCTTATGCCGGTAGAAGTTTCGATCTTCGGCGGCGACGGCCGCCTGTTCCATAATCGGCGCCATCTGGCTGCGCGGGATAATGATCCGATCCTCATCGCCTTAACCCCGGCCGAGCGGCCGCTTCAGGTAGTCCAGAACAACTGTCGACTGCGCGGTCGCGACCTGCGTGGGTAAAGGGATCTTCACGAGCAAGTACATCATTGAGAGCACGAACAAGCCCAGGAAGGCTACCCCCAGCATCGCCACCACGATGCGACGCCGCAGGCTCCACCGTTTCTTCGGGGGTGGCTTGGATCCACCACCTCGCTCGGACTTCGAGCCACCGCGCGGCTGCTTTACAGCCACCCTCGTCCCCCCGCCGCAAGGAACAGCACGGCGGTGAAGACGACGGCGGCTACCTCAGCGACCGCAAGCCCTGCCATCCATTGCCGCGCGCGACGAAGATCCCGCCGCCCGCCGCTTTCGGAACGCGCCCACGGCACCCGCGCCGGCGCCGCCCACCCGCGCGCCCACATCGGTGCACTCGCCTCTCGTGGGGGTCCCGTCTGAATGCTCTGATCTCGCGCGCCTCCCGCGATCAAGCCCGCCAGCGCCAGCACCGCGATCGCGATACCCAGATCCGCGGGAACGGTCTCCGAAACGGGGCGCAGCGGAGACGCAGCACCCAGGCTCTGCGCGATGGGGGCGATGCCGTGCTCCAGCGAGATCGCCGGCGCAAAGGCCACGACACCCAGCGCAACAATCGCCGGAACCGCGACGGCGGCAAGGGCGAATCGCAGCGCGGCCACCGGCGCCCCCGATCCCGACGGACGCCATGTTCGCGCGCTCCATCCCGACGCCGCCGCCCCGGCGACGGCAAGAAGCACACCCAGCGCCACGGGCACATACTCGGCGCGCGCGGCGGCCAAACGCAGAACGGCTCCACCAGTCAGCGCCAGCGCGGCAAATCCAGCACTCAGCGGAGCAAACGCCAGCGCCGCAGGCAATCGCCCGGCGGCGATCGCGATCGTCGCGCCGACAGTCGCGGCAAGCAGCGCCACAACGGCGCCCCAGTTCCCCGTTGCACCTCCGACCGCCAAGCCTGCGGCCAGCAAGGAAGCCGGCGCGACCGCGATCGCCCCGCGCCCGTTCCGCGCAACCGCCGCAGCCCAGGCCAACCCGCCGGCACCCGCGGCGATGGCTGCAAGCGCACCCGCCCGGCCCGTGTTTCCCGCGACGGCCAGCCCGCAGAGCAACGCTCCTTGCGTGCGCAACGGTCCCAGCACGGCCGCAAGCGGCGCATCGCCGCGCGGCAGCACCCCGGGGATCAGAGCCAGACGAAGGGCGCCGCCGGCAAGGATCAAGGCTCCGGATGTTCCGCCCAGCCCCCCGAACGTCAGTGAATCCGACGCCGCAAGAATCAAGCCCGACATGACCAGCGCATCCGACAACGCAATGGGAGCAAACGAACGGACGCGGCCGGACGAGCTTCCATCCGAGGTAAAGAGCACGACTCCGAACGCCGCGGACGATGCCATCAACAGAAGTCCGACCCAAAGCAGGTTGGGGGCCAGAGCGCTCGCGGCGGCCAGCCCGCCGGCAAGCGCAATCGCGGCACGGGCCTGAGCACTGGTCGCTCGGAGCGAGCCGGCAGCCGCGCACAGCAATCCCGTTGCGGCCAGCAGCCCGCGCCACCCGTCGGCGCGGAAGCCGCGCCACGTGACGTCGGACCCCGTGATCACAAGGGCCGTTGCCGTGGCCGCGCCGGCCGCGGCCAGAACCATCAAAAGAGCCGGTGCAGACCGCTCCCCCCTGGAG
>JBKKBA010000399.1:0-5642 GCA_046714275.1 Actinomycetota bacterium | reverse complement strand
TGTCCTCTCAGAGGCAGGGTTGAGGCGACGCCTGGGGTGCGTCCGGCGCGTATCGTTGGCTCGTGCAGCGATGGACACGCGAAAACCTGCGGCACATCGGCCGGCTGTTCCGCTTTGGGGCTCGTCCGGCGATTGCCGTCTATGAAAGCATCGGCTCCGACTTCTTTCTGGCTCCCGCTCCGGGGTGGCTGAACCTGGGCTGGTGGGACGGCCCGGGCGACGAGCAAGAAGCGGCCATCGCTCCGGCGAACCTGGTTGAGCGGATCGCCACCCCGCTGCCGCGTGACGCCGACATCCTGGATGTCGCCAACGGACTGGGCGTGCAGGACGTCGTGATCCGGCGGGTGGCGCGGCCGCGCACGCTGATCGCCTTAAACATCACGGAGTTCCAACTGCGCGCGGGACGACCTCATCTGCTTCAGGCGCAAGCGCAGCCGTTGAACGCCGATGCGACGCGGATTCCATTGCGCGACGGCAGCGTCGACGGCGTGATCAGCGTTGAGGCGGCCTTTCATTTTCCGTCGCGCGCAGCGTTCTTCGCTGAAGCATTCCGCGTGCTGCGATCCGGCGGCGTGCTGACGATGTCGGACATCACCGTCGAGCGACGTCGCGGCGCACCGCGCGAGATGCTGGCCGGGTTGATGCAGATGCGCTTCTGGGGAATCCGCCGGTCGATGCTGGCGTCGGCCGGCGACATCGTTCGGATGGGGGAGCGCGCAGGCTTTCGCGACGTGCGGCTGGAGATGGTGAGCGCGCGCGTGCTGGACCCCGCGTTCCATCTGACACGCACCAGGCTGTCCGCGACGCGCCGCGCGCCGCGACTACAGATATGGGGAGCGCGCAGGGCGTTGCGGCAGGTCGAGCTGCTTCGCGAAAGTGGCTTCCTGCACTACGTGCTGATGACCGGTCGCCGTCCGTAGCGCGCCGTCCGTAGCGTGCCGCCGGAAGCAAAGGAAGCAAGTTTTTCGCCCGCCCTACGAATGAATGCGGATGGTTCCGGGTAGGGTTTCAGAAACCAGGAATTTTCACGTTTTCACGATGTCCCGCGCTCGGCGGGGCAACCCAACTGGTTCGTTCGCGGTACGACCGCGCCCCGACAACTCCCACGCAGGGAATGCGCGCGGTTGCTTCGCTTGCTATCCGGAGGACAAACTCAATGAAGATATTGACCATCACCGGACTTGTGTCGGTTGCTCTGGCGACGGCGACCTTGCCGTCGGCGGGGCAAGCTCCGCGCATCGCGGCCGTGGCTGAAGATGAAGCGACCAGCCGGGAATTGCGCGCTTCGGTCGCTCGTCCTCGCGTGTATCTGCCGGCGCTGCTGAGTTACAACGAAGGTCGTGTCCGCCTGGTTGCTGCCGGCAGCACGATGTTCGCTTCGGCGGCGGTTCCGTCCGTTGTGAAGCCGCCGGCGCGTCTTCGCACCGGGGCCGCGGTTCGCGCGTCACGGTCGGCCCGTACGACGCGCGTTGTGCGTCGCGTCGTAACCCCCCGCGCATCCCGCTCGACTGGATCAGCGGTTGTCCCAAGCGGCGGCCGCCGCACGACGATCGCGTCGTGGTACGGCGAGCGCCCGGCCGCCTGTTACGACGCGCGCGGGCGTCATCGCTTCCCGTCCGGCCTGAGCATGTGGACGGCGCATCGAACACTTCCGTGCGGCACGATCGTCGAGATTGTTGGACCGGCCGGAGTGATTCGCGTGCCGGTCTACGATCGCGGGCCCTATGTCGGCGGGCGGTCGCTTGACCTGTCCGTTGCCGCGTTCCGCGCTGCTTGTGGCTCGACCAGCAAGGGCGTTTGCCGCGTCGCCTACGGGGTCGTCTAGGGGGAGCGTGGCGCGGCGGGCCGGTCCGGCTTTCGCCATTGGGTCCCACTGTGGCCGGCTCCATCTGCTAGGATGCGCCAGAAAGTTCGGCACAAGGCCGGGCTTGAGAGGTTTCCTCCCCACGCTCCTTCAGCTTCGGGCAGGTCCATACCTCCCGATATGCGGCACGGAATGCCGTTCCTGGAGTTGAGCACATGACCGGAAAGTCCTTTGCCGACCTTGGCGTGTCCAATGCCGTGGTCTCCGCCCTCTCATCGCGTGGCATCGTCGCGCCCTTCCCCGTTCAGTCGCTGGTCGTTCGCGATGCGATCGACGGTCACGACGTGCTGGTCCGCTCGCAAACCGGATCCGGCAAGACGCTGGCTTTTGCGATCCCGATCGTGGAGCAGCTTCCCCGCGGAACGTCCGGCCCGGCTGCGCTGGTGCTGGTGCCGACCAGAGAGCTGGCGTCGCAGGTTGCCTCGGAGATGCGCTCGATCGCGGCGTCGCGCGGACTGCGCGTTGCCGTCGCCTACGGCGGCACCTCGATTCGCGATCAGGCGCGCACCGCAAAGAAAGCGCACATCTTGGTCGCCACGCCCGGCCGTCTGGAAGATCTGGCCGAGCGGCGCATGGTGTTCCTGGGCAACGTGTCGATCCTGGTTCTGGACGAGGCGGACCGCATGCTGGACATGGGCTTCCAGCCGCAGGTCGATCGGATCGTTGACCGGCTTCCGGAGGACCGTCAGACGATGTTGTTCTCGGCGACGTTGGACGGCGCCGTCGGCCGGCTTGCCGCCAGTTACACGTACCAGCCGATCCTTCACGAGATCGAATCTCCGAAGTCAACCGTCTCCGAAGTCACGCACCGGTTCGTTCCGGTCGAGGCTGCGCAGAAGAGCGACGCGCTGGCCAAGATGCTGGGCGACGCCGGTGTCCCGACGCTCGTCTTCGTGCGCACCAAGCACGGCGTGGACCGGCTGATCAAGAAGTTGGAGCGGCGCGGCGTGGTCGCATCGGGGATGCACGGGGACATGAGCCAGTCGGCACGGGAAAGCTCGCTGAAGCGTTTCGCAACGGGACGGGCCAGCGCGCTCATCGCGACCGATGTCGCAGCGCGCGGCTTGGACCTGGACACGATCGAGCGCGTGATCAACTTCGATCCGCCTCAGGACGACAAGAGCTACGTGCACCGCGTCGGCCGCACCGGCCGCGCAGGACGCACCGGCTTGGGGATCACGTTCGTCGCGCCCGACCAGCATCAAGACGTCGGTCAGATGGCCGCGCGCCTGGACCTGGTGGAGGAGTGGGCGAAAGAGAATCGCGCCGTCGTTGGCGGACGTAACTCGTCCAAGAGTTCTTCCGCGCGCCGCGGCAACCACGCGCCGCAGGGCCGCCGTCGCCGGCGCTAGCCGCTCAGAGCGGCGCCCTTCATCGGGCGCCCGCCACACAAGAACGACGAAGGCCCGGCGCGCAATCGCCGGGCCTTCGAAAGTTTTCCCACGGCTGTTACACGGTTTCCGACGACCGGGCTTTGACGTGGTCGGCTCCGACCAAGCTGGTGTCCGGGGAAAGCGGCTACGCGCCGTGGGTTGCCGGCGGCGAGCGGGGACAAGCGATGGTGCAGTGGCTGGGCAGCCCGAACCCCGCGGCGGCGTTGAACGCCGACGAAGATTGGTATATCTCGGTTGCGCGCATCACCGGCGCCGACACGGCGACACCCGCCATCACTGCGGGGCCGCACGACGCAAACGCCGCTCTTCCATGGGAAGCAAAGCGAAGCCCCCGAGTTCAACATGGTGCGTTTGGATTCGGCCGGACGCATGCGGATCGGTGCCAGCATCATGGGATCGAGCGGGTCGGGCGGAGTGGGATGGACGATCTACTACCAGAGCGAAGCGGGCTCCTGATCCCCTAGAGTCGGGGCATGCACACATGGGAGATTCGCAATCCCGACGGAGGCGCAGCGGGACTGGAGTTTGCGCGGTCGCGGATCGATCCGGCTGATGTAGTGATCGCGCATGCGCTTCCGTCACGTGTGGATGTGGAGGTGCGGGGACAAGACGGCGCCGTGGTTGCGCGCGGAACGGACCTGTCCGCCGAGGGTGACACGCCGATGTCACGGCTGCGCGTGAATGCCGGGAAGATCACGCGCGAGAACATCTGGCCGGGCAAGGACGACTTGGGTACCACGGTGATCTTGTGCGGCGGCGAGGCCGCCAAGCTCACCTCGTGGTGGAATGCTCCCGATCACAGCGAGTGGCGCTGGTCGATCGAGCTTTATAACCACCGGTAGCGAAAGGCGTGCATTCCGGCGGGCTGGGTAGATACTGCGGGTCATGAAGGCCTCAAGATCGCGGACTCCGCTGGAGCGGAGGGCTGCCCGCTGGCTTACGGTGGGATCGTGGGCGTACCGTCATTGGCGCGGCGCGCTCCTAGGCGTTTATGCGCTCGTGGTCGCGCTCTTTGGGTTGATTGCGTGGTGGGGATACGACAACCGCGATCGCGGTTGGGGGAGTTTCCTGTTGCCGGCGGGTGGGATGACGGCTGCGTTTATGATCTTGCGGTTTCCTCGCCGTCTCGTGGCTTCGATGCGGCGGGAGCGGCTTCAGCGAAAGGCCGCGGGTCCGGTCCGGCGCAGGCCGGGTGTTGTGGACGTGCCGGGGCACACCGCGCCGCGCCGGTCACCGGGGCCTCTTCCACCGAGCACGTGACTTTCACGCGGAACCCGATGGCTGTGGGTGCCGTCCAACGGCTATGACCGGGATCCGGCGTGTCTTCGTTGCGGTGACCGTCGCCTCACTGATCGGGTCGTGCACCGGCGATCCTGCCGTCAAACCGGCGGCCCCACCGGCCGGGGCGTGGAAGATGCTGCCGGATTCCCCGCTCACGGCGCGGTACGACGCCCATGCGTTTTCGGTCGGCGACCGCGTGATGATCCTGGGTGGCACCACGGCGCCCCCATGCCCGGACAACGCCGATTGCGTGGGTCCCACCGTGGCTCCCTTGCGCGACGGCGCGATCCTGTCCGTCGCGACCGGAGCGTGGCAGCCGATCAAAGACGCGCCCGTTCCGCTGGGGGCGTTGAGCGGCGCCGTCGTCCAGGGCGTTCTTTACGTTTGGGTTCCGGGTGTTGAGCAGGTTGCCGGCGTGAAGGCAGCGTTTCTGTCCTACGATCCGGCGACGGATCGATGGCAGACCCTGGCCGCCCCGCCGGCGCCGAAACCCGAACTGCTGCGGCTGACCGCCGCGGGTCCTCGCGTCGTCGCGTGGTACGCGACCCAAGAGCTGGGCGTGCATCCCGATGTCATCTACGAGCCAAAGACGCGGCGGTGGACGCCGCTGCCACAGGACCCTCTGGCGGCTTCGTTCGACCGGTCGGCCGTCTGGACGGGAAAGCAACTGCTCTTGTTCGGCGTAGAGAACGTGCCGCAGCCCGGATCGGCGAAGCCCGCTGTGTATCGGGCTGCAGCGCTTGATATCGACGCCGGCACCTGGCGTCGCTTCGAGGATTCAAAGATCTCTGCCCACAACGATGCGTGGTTCTGGGCCGGAGGCCGCGCGGTCAATGCGCAGACGGGAACGACGAACGGCGGCGCGAAGAACCCATTTGGCGAACCCTACGCCTTCGGCGGGATACTTGATCCCATCGCGCGCCGCTGGGAGTCGTTGCCGAAGGCGATCCGCCCCGGATCCTTCCGGGGGTCGTATTCGGGCGGGCAGAACCTGGTGGTGTCGAACGGCCTGGCGCTGGACGTGGCGCGACGCCGGTGGATTCCGATCGACGCTCCCGGCGGCCGCGGCGGTGCGCCCGGCGGCGGCGGTGGTGGCGGCGGCG
>JBKKBA010000398.1:0-4279 GCA_046714275.1 Actinomycetota bacterium | reverse complement strand
CAGCACGGCGATGACGCGCTCAAAGGTTCGAGCCAGGCCTTCCGTGCGGTGGCGCAGGCGCCGGCGCTGCGAAGCTAGGTCGCGCTCCAGGTCGTCGTTGCGCTGCGCCCAACGCTCGTGTTCGCGGCGATCCGGGCAGGTGTGACACGGATGAGCGGCGATCTGGTCCCACAGGCCGCCGGTCCGCTCCCCCTCGGGCAGCGCGGTCGCCGGGACGTCGCGGTCCTCCCGGTCATCGTCGCGTTCTGTTTCATCATGCTGCCGATCGTCACGCTCTGCCGGCGGCGTGAACGATGCGATCTGAGCCAGGACTTGTTTGCGGGTCTGATGCTTCCACGGGTAACGCCGTGGGATCTCGATGCGTCCGACGACCGGCCGCCTGCCGGCGACATCGCGCGGCTGCAGTCGCTTCAGCGCGTCGGTAGCGGTCAGGGCAAGGGGCGACCCATTGCGGTGGCCGACGACGACGGCCAGCATCCGGCGGCCACGCCCACCCAGCCGCACGACGTCACCCAATTTCAGCCGCTCAAGCGCGATCTCGCCAAACCGCTCCAGTTGCGGCGCGCGGACTTCCTCGGCGTCTTTCTCTTCTTCGTGAGCCCGGCGCACCAGGGCCCAGTAGACCGCGAAGTCACCGCGGTCGCATGCGGCCTTTTCGTGGTACGCCGCCAGGAATGTCTCGCTGCGGGCGACGGCGGATTGCAGCCCGGTTGCGGAACGATCCACAAGGAACTGCGCGAACGATTGCTCGACCAGTCGCAGCGCTTCGTCCACCGCGTGGTTGCGAACCAGGTTCACGGCCATGTTGTACGAGGGCCGGAACGACGATCGGAGCGGATAGGTGCGGGCGCCGACCAGGGTGGTGACCCGCTCGAACGGCACATCCGGCTGGAACAGCACGACCGCGTGTCCGACCGGGTCGATGCCGCGACGGCCGGCGCGTCCCGTCAACTGGGTGTACTCCCCCGGCGTCATCATCTCGTGCTTCTCGCCGGTGAACTTGATCAGCTTTTCGATCACGCAGGTCTTCGCCGGCATGTTGATGCCCAGCGAGAGCGTCTCGGTTGCGAAGACGACCTTGACCAGACCGCGCTCGAACAGCTCTTCGACGGTTTCCTTGAACAGCGGGATCATTCCGGCGTGGTGCGACGAGATGCCGCGCACCAACGCGTCGCGCCACGTCGGGTAGCCCAGGACCTCCAGGTCGTCGTCCGGGAGCACCTGGGCACGCAGCTCGACGTATTCGCGAATGCGTTCGGACTCCTCGGGCGTGGTCAGCGAGATATGCGCCGAGAGCGTCTGCTTGACGGCCTGCTCACAGCCGGCGCGCGAGAAGATGAAGTAGATCGCCGGCAGCAAGCCGCGATCGTGGAGCATCTCGACGACGTCTTCCCGGCGCGGCACCATCTTGCGGGCGCGCATGTGGTCGCGGCCGTGACGGCGCCGGTCGGCGTTGACGCTCATTCGGCGAAGCGTTGGGTTGGGCCGCAACGTCTTTCCCTCACGGACAAAAGTCGGCGAGAGCGTCTCTCCCAGCATGTAGTGATGCTCCAGCGGAACCGGGCGGTTCTCTTCGATCACGACGTCGATCGCGCCGCGGATGTGGCGCAACCACTCGCCGAACTCTTCGGCGTTGGAAACCGTCGCCGACAAAGCGACGACCTGGATCCCGGAGCGCAGGTGGATCAAAACCTCTTCCCAAACGGCGCCGCGGTAGGCGTCCTGCAAGTAGTGGACCTCATCCATCACGACATAGCCCAAGTTCTGGAGCGAGTCGGAACCCTCGTAGAGCATGTTGCGAAGGACTTCGGTGGTCATGACTACGATCGGCGCATCGCCGATGATTCAGTTGTCGCCGGTCAGCAAGCCGACATTCTTCGCCCCGTGCCGAGCGATCAGATCACCGAACTTCTGGTTGGACAGAGCCTTCAGCGGCGTGGTGTAGAAAGCCTTCACCCCGCGGCGCAGTGCCAGCCAGATCGCGAACTCCCCCACCACGGTCTTGCCGGCTCCGGTCGGCGCGCAGACCAGGACGGCCCGGCCCCGCTCCAGCGACTCACAGGCCTGCGCTTGGAAGGGATCCAGGCCGAAGGAGTATCCGCCGGCGAACTCTTTGATTCCGCTCACGGCGCGACCACCCGCAAAGCACCCGGCAGAACCTGCATGGCGGCCGGCAACGGACCGATCTCCTCGCCGTCGGCGAAGAGCAGAAACGGGCGGTCGGATTCGATCTGGACGCGGGTCGCGCGCGCGGTCGTTACCGCCGGGTGTTTCACGTGCGTCCCCTTGAACAGCTTCGGAAACTGGCGAAGCAAAGCCGGCCGGCTCATGGCTCCGACGATGGTCACGTCCAGCAGGCCGTCGTCGGGGACCGCGGCCGGCGTGATCCGCATTCCGCCTCCATACGATGCTGCATTACCCACGGCGACGAACATACCCTGCTGCTGGTGGCGGGCCCCATCGATCGTGACGGTGAATTGGGCCGGCGTGAAGCGAGCCAGGGTTCGCAAGGTGGCCACGACGTACACGGGCGTCCCTCGCAGATACCGGATCCGGTTCGCCAAGCGGTTGCACTCCGAGTCGAAACCGCCCCCCGCGACGCAGACGAAGGCCGGACCCCCCTCGATCTGGACGGCGTCCACGCATCGGACCCGCCCCTAGATCAGGACCGCGCACGCGACCAGGGGGCGTCGCCGGGGGTAGCCCAGGTTGACCGCGAAGTCGTTGCCCGTTCCGCAGGGCAGAATTCCCAGCGCCGCCTGTGATCCCAGAATCCCGTTGACGACCAGGTGCACCATGCCGTCGCCTCCCGCGGCGACCACCACGGGGTGGCGCGTCGCGGCCGCGGCAGCAGCCTCGGTTGCATGGGCCGCGGAACGCGAATGGATCACCTCCACGTCCAGCGACGATTCCCGCAGACGCGCCAGCGCGCCCGGGAGAATGCGCCCGACGCGGCCGCGCCCCGATGCCGGGTTGGCGACCACGGCCATGGAGCCGCTCAACCGGCGGCACTCGGCTGTGGCGAGGGTTGGATCAGGCCGCGAGGGAAGCCCGTCACCGGGTCCGCAGGGGCGATTCCCAGCCACTCGCGCTGGAACTCCTGGATCTGCCCGCCGCCCAGCGACGTGACTCGACCGGCACGCGAAAGCCACTCCCCGGCATGCTGCAGCGTCACTTGAACCTTTTCCTCGATGGCCCCGGCCGCGGCCTTCTGTTGGGCGGCCAGCTCGCGCTGTTGTCCCGCCAAGTTGTACAGACGGACGGCGCCGATGTACATATCGATGCCCTCCAGAAACGTCCGGTGCGCCGGCGCAACCTCGGCCGGGGGCGTCAGCGCGGCCACCCGCTCCTTGACGGCTCGAAAATCTTTTTCCCACTGGTCGGAGAGCGTGCGAAAAACCCGCGACACAAGCTTGCCCTTCGTGAAGGACCCAACTTGCTCATCGATCGACCCTTTTGATGCGGGATCCAACGCGGCTGCCAGCGGAGCGGTAGCCGAATTCAGGCGGCGCAGGTAGGCGCGCAGGTCGTCGGACCGAGAGGCGTTCACCCAGACGCGCACGCCTCCCAGCAACGTTCCCAGCGACAGCAGCACCACCAGAGCGCGCCGCAGAGCCGGTCGAGCCAGCACCGGCTGCGGTCGCGGTTGGGGACGCGGAGTCCCGGCGCCGGCGGAGCGCCGGCTCTGCGAGCGGCGTCGCGATTTCCTCTTGATGGCCACGGCTATTTCTTCATGACGAATCGGATGATCAGCAGGGATGCCTCGTAAAGGATATAGAGCGGGACGGCCATCAGGATCATCGAGTACGGGTCCTGCGAAGGCGTGGCTACCGCGCCGATCACCGCCGCCCCGAACATCGCTTGGCGCCTCCAGCCCCGGAGCTTGCGGGAACTCAGCACCCCGATTCCCGTGAGGAGCAGCAGGAGCAGCGGGAACTCGAAGGAGATGCCGAAGGCCAAGACCATGAACGACACGAAGGACAGATACTGGTCAACGAAGATCAGGGGCTGCAGCGGCTCTTTTGCGAAGGACAGCAGGAAGCCGATGGCCTTCGGAAGAACCAGGGAGGAGATGTAGGTACCCAGCGCAAACAGCCCCAGGGACCCGGCGACGAACCAGACGCCGTAGCGCTTCTCTTTTGGATGCAGCCCGGGCACGATGAAGCGCCAGAGCTGCCAAAGAATCACCGGAAGGGCGAAGATCAGCCCAAAGAAGATCGACACCTTGATGCGGACCAGAAACGCCGTGGCGATCCCGCCGACATTCAGCCCTTCGACC
>JBKKBA010000397.1:0-4697 GCA_046714275.1 Actinomycetota bacterium | reverse complement strand
TGCTGGCCGGCGTGATCGCCGGGCTGGTCGCCGCCCGCTTCCTGGGCGCGTTCGACGGAATGTTTTCGACGTCATCCGAACCGGTCGGGGTGATCGCGGCGGGATTCTTCGTCGTCCTGGCCGGGCTGGTGGACGACGTCCGCGGAATGAAAGCGCCGACCAAGCTGGCGTCGCAGGCGGTCGCCGGGGGCGTGCTGGTGCTGGCCGGCGTGCAGTTTTCGTACTTCTGGCTTCCCGGGGTCGGCGTCATCTCTCTGTCGCCCGATCTGGCTGCGCTGCTGACCGTCCTGTGGACCGTCATCGTGATCAACGGCGTTAACCTGATCGACGGGCTGGACGGGCTGGCGGCCGGCGTGACGGCGATTGCCGCCGGTGCGCTGTTCGTCTACGCGTTCCAGGCCGAAGACGGCGTCGCCGGCGTCGCGACGCTGTTTCCAATGCTGGTCTTCGGGATCTGCATCGGCTTCCTTCCGCATAACTTCAAACCGGACCGGATCTTCATGGGGGATTCGGGGTCGATGCTCTTGGGCGTTCTCCTAGCGTCGTCGACGACCAGCGCCGTCGGGCAGACGGTCGAGCCGAATCTCTCCGACGTGGCGGGGCTGGTGGTGCCCGTGCTGCTGCCGCTGTTCGTGCTGGCGATTCCGCTGGCCGATGTTGGGTTCGCGATCATGCGGCGAGCCAAGGCCGGCAAGCCGGTCTTCCATGCCGACAAGAGCCACATCCATCACTGGCTTCTGGAGATGGCTCGCAGTCATCGGCGCGCCGTGCTGATCATGTATTCGTGGAGCGCGATGCTGGCCAGCGCAGCCATGGTTCTGTCCATCGGCTACGGGACCGGTCCACGCGTCCTGGCGCTTGGGATCGGAGCGCTTCTGGTGGTGTCGATCATCGTCGTCCCGCGCATCCTGCGGCACGGATCCGAGTGGGGCGCCGAGCCGCCTTCGAGCCCAGAACCGGTGGCGTCCGAGCCCCGGGCCTAGGCCCGGAGGCACGGCCGGGCCGCTGATTTGACCCCGTGGAGCGGCGCCCGGCATACTGCTCGTGAATCCGTTCACAATGTCCGCAGGGCCGGGGGCCTTACAACCCGTCTGACCTGCGGAAATGCGTTCGGACGACGGTTTTGACACCTCGAAGGTGGAGCGGGTTTAATGCCTCGGACCTACGGCCCCGAGCATCAGAGAAAGTTGTGGGCCGGTGTCGGTGATGGTCTGGCCAACGCAGTCGATCTGGTCACGGCGACTGCGGTATGGGCGGCCATCGGCTTTGGACTGGACAGGCTGTTGGGAACCTGGCCGATCCTGTTCGCGTGCGGTGCGGTGGTCGGCAACATGACCGGCGCATACCTGCTGTACAAGAAGTCTCAACGAGGCGCATCCGACGCGACGGCTGCACGGCCGGGCGCCGGGGTGAGCAGGGCATGGCCACAGCAGTCGATTCCGGCAAGCGGCGGCGCGACCGGCGGCGCCGGAAAGCCGGACGGGGGCACAGAGTGAGCGGGGAGTTTCGGATGGTGCGGGGCGCGCTGATCGTGTGCGCCCTGATCGCGCCGGTTGCAACGGGCGCGGCTTGGATGCTGCGCGGCGCCGCCGCCGCCGCCAGCGTTGCGATCGCCGTCGCGATGGTTCTTGCGAACACGGCCATCGCCGCGACCGTCCTGGTCCTGGTCGCCCGGAAGGATCCTCTGCTGGCGCCCGCCGCCGCGATGCCGTCCTATGCCTTCCGGATGGCCGGCATGGTCAGCGCCATGGCGCTGCTTCGCAAAGCTTCCTTCATCGATCCGCCCGTCTTCGCCACAGCCTTCGGTGTCGCAGTCGTGGCAACGTTGTGGGCGGAAGCCCGCGTGTACCGCAGCACGCCGTGGGTCGCAATGACATTTCTGAAAACAAAGGAGACGACGTGACTCCGTTCGCCTTCACCCCGCCCAGCACCACCCACCTGTTCGAGTTCGAGCCGATCTGGCGGCTGAAGCTGGGATCGTTGTCGCTGGACATCACTTATCCCACGCTGATCATGTTGGTGGTGACCACCCTGCTGGGGCTGTTCTTCCTGCGCGCGGCTTCCCGGCAGCGGCTGGTCCCGAAGGGCGCGCAGAACGTCGGCGAGTCAATGTTCGAGTTCGTCGAGAATCAGGTCACGCTGCCGGTGCTAGGCCCCGAAGGCGGCGCCTGGACGCCGTTCTTGGTCGTGATGTTCTTCTGGGTCTTTTTCAACAACATCATGGGCATCATTCCCGGCGTTCAAATCCCCGTCACCAGCCGCATGGCCTATCCGATGATCTTGGCGATTCTGGTGTGGCTGCTGTTCAACGCCGTCGGCATCAAAGAGCAGGGCTTCTTCCGCTACGTCAAGGGAATCCTGTTCCCGCCCGGCGTGCCGAAGTTCATGTACATCATTCTGGCGCCGATCGAGCTGATCTCGACGATCATCGTGCGGCCGTTCACCCTGGCGCTTCGACTTTTCGCCAACATGGTGGCCGGCCACATGCTGCTGTCCGTGCTGCTTCTGGGTACCGGCGTCTTCTTCCAGAGCGGCATCGGCAAGTTCACGTTCGTTCTTCCGTTCGCGCTGGCCACCGTCATGACGGGCTTCGAGGTCTTCGTTGCCGGCATGCAGGCCTTCATCATCACGATCCTCACAGCCGTCTACATCGCCGGGGCGGCTCATCCGGAGCATTAGTCGAGCATCGACAAGATCAACAAGGGGGTAGGGAATGCTGGCAGCAATCGTTGCGATTCTCGCGGAGATCGAAGGATCTTTCGCGCCGATCGGCAAGGGCCTGGTCTACGGCCTGGGAGCCATCGGCCCGGGCATTGGGATCGGGATCATCTTCGGCAAAGCCATCGAAGCGATGGCGCGCCAGCCGGAGGCGGCAAGTCTGGTCCGTCCGGTGATGTTCCTGGGTTTCGCGCTGGTCGAGGCGCTTGCGCTCTTCGGCTTCGTCCTCTTCTTCATCGTTCCGAGCAAGTAGGGGGCTAGGGCATGTTCCGAATCTTCGCGTTTTTCGCGGCGGAGGGAGAGAGCGCGACGCGCTTCATCCTGCCCGACCCTGACGAGCTTTTGTGGGGATCCATCGCGTTCCTCATCTTGCTGGTCGCGCTGATGGTCCTGGGCTTCCCGAAGATGAGGAAGACCATGGCCGCTCGAACGGACAAGATCCGCGGCCAGCTTGAGGCGGCGGAAAAGACGAAGGCCGACGCCGAGGGCGTCTTGCAGCAGTATCGCCAGCAGGTGGCCGGAGCGCAGACCGAGGCGAACCGGATCATCGAAGAGGCGAAGAAGACCGCAGAAGCCCTTCGACGTGACTTGATCGCGCGCGCCGAGGCCGACGCCGGCGAGATTCTCACCCGCGCTCGCGCCGAGGTAGGTGCCGAGAAGGAGCGCGCGATGGCGGAGCTTCGCACCAACGTCGCCGACCTCACGATCCGCGTGGCCGAGAAGGTCATCGGCCGTGAGCTGTCCAACGAGGCGTCGCAGACGGCGTTTGTCAATCAGACGATCGCCGAGCTTTCGACCATGGGCAACGGGCGGAACTGATGGACGCAATGGTCCGGGGCTACGCGGCGGCGCTGTTCGAGGTTGCAACGGCCGAGGGTGTGCTGGACCAGGTCGAGGACGAGCTGTTCCGGTTCGCTCGCACCGTCCAGCAGGAATCCAAGCTGCGGGAGGCGTTGCAGGACATCGCGCTGCCGCCCGAGCTTCGAGCCAAGGTTGTCGGCGAGCTGCTGGGCAAGAAGACCTCTCCGCACACGGTCAACCTGGTCCAGTTCGTCATCGCGGCCGGCAAGGTGCGCCAGCTCTCGTCGATTGTTGACGCGTTCGTGGAAAAGGCCGCCGCGGAGCGCGCGAAGGCCGTCGCAGAGGTGCGCTCCGCCGTGCCTCTGGGCGAAGAGCAGCGCACGCAGCTTCGCGACGCGATTCAGCGAGCGACCGGCCGTGAGGTCGAGCTGAAGGTGCTGGTCGATCCGGCCGTCGTCGGCGGCTTGCTGGTGCGCGTGGGAGATCAGGTCTTCGACGGCACCATTCGCCACCGTCTGCAACTGGCAAAGGAACAACTGGGCAAGAAGTAGAGCTTTGAGTCGTGAGGTTCCGGGGATCGTCCCGGTTCAAAGAGGTCTGACGGAGTTTCGACGGAATGAGGGTTGACTGACATGGCCGAGCTGAACATCAGCACCGAGGACATCTCCTCGGTTCTCAACCAATTCGTCTCTGATTTCCGGCCGACGATGGCGCTGGAGCAGGTCGGCCGCGTCACCGAGACCGGCGACGGCATCGCGCGTATCTCGGGGCTCCCCGGCGCGATGGCCAACGAGCTGCTGGAGTTTCCCGGCGGCCTGTACGGGCTGGCGCTGAACCTGGAGGCCAACGACATCGGCGCCGTGGTTTTGGGCGACGGCAGCAAGATCGAGGAAGGCGACGCCGTCAAAGCCACCGGACGAATCCTGTCCGTCGAGGTCGGCGATGCGATGTTGGGCCGTGTCGTCAACGCGATCGGCGTGCCGATCGACGGCAAGGGCCCGCTGGAGAAGTCCAAGATCGCCGGCCTGCGGGCGCTGGAGATTCAGGCCCCCACCGTCGTTCAGCGCCAGGCGGTGAATCAGCCGTTGCAGACCGGGATCAAGGCCGTGGACGCGATGACGGCCATCGGCCGCGGGCAGCGCCAGCTCATCATCGGTGACCGGCAGACCGGCAAGACG
>JBKKBA010000396.1:0-2770 GCA_046714275.1 Actinomycetota bacterium | reverse complement strand
GTGGTGACCCCGCCCGGGACACGGTCGTTTGGGTGTTTCCACCGGCGACGTCGCGCCCTTGCTTCGCTACCATTGGCGCATGAGCGAGATCTCGTGCATGGTGGTTGATGATCACCCTCTGTACCGGAAGGCCATACCGACCAGGCCGGCTCTCGAATGGAAGCCCGTGGCGAACGCGCCGATCAAGGTGACGGGCGAACGCCGTAGCCATCTGGACTGGAAAGTACATCGCGGTTTGGGGTGGCAATAACAGGGGCGGGGTCCAGGCGGACGGGGTGTTATACGATCATCAGACTGACCCTGACCGCGCGACCGACTCCCGGATCCGTCTTCGTCGGGTGGGGCGGTGCCTGTTCGGGAAGGCGAACGACCTGCACGATGTCCGGTACAACGATGGTCCGCGCCCGCTTCGACCGGGCGCGGACGAAACCTTACCTTAGCTTAGAGTGGGGATCGAGTCGTCACCCTGGCCGTGGAGACGATCGTCCTCCAGAAGGTAGGAGCCGAGTCGCGGCGTCACGTACACCTCGCCGACAGAGACGCGCGAAACCGCGTCGGCAATCTTTTCCATAGCGGCGTGCTTGGTGACGTATCCCGATGCGCCGGCCCGGCCAATCGCCGCCGGTTCCTGAAATCCCCACCCACCTTGGCGCCAGAGGTGGTGGCGCTCGGGAACTGATCAATTTGGGTGTTTCCCCCGCTGGTACCGCCTCCTCGCCGGCCGGACAATGCCTCTTGACTGCGGCGCATCGGCGCCGAGACAGGAGGAGAGAAGAATGAAGGCAAAGACGCGGAGGGCCGTCATGGCGGCGGCAATTCTTGCGGTACTCTCGGCGACCGTCCCGGGATACGCGGAGACGGGAATCCAGGGGCCAGTCTACAACTATGGCTCCACGTGGTCGACGACGCCGCCGTCGGCGGCGACCAAGACGCTTACGGTTCAGTCCGACCATGTCGCCGATGGGAACGGCGGCAACTTCGAGGTCGATCTATACGCAAAGAATCTGTACGGGTGGGCGAAGGTTGGTACGAACGCACACGTGTACACGGCTTGCTGCGGCGCCAGCACCCGTTCGTATGGGCCGTACTGGCAGCGGGTCACCTTCAAGGCGACATCCGGTCCGTTCCGAATCCGCGTGCGGTGGAGTGGATGGTCGGAAGCGCGGTCAAGCGACGCTCTTTACGAGCAGAACTTCTACGGCAAGTTCGGCAAGTTCGGCAGTTCGACGCAGACGATCTGTTTCAGCCGCGGAGCCGGCGGCGGCTACGCAAAGGGCAAGTACGGTCCTGCGGGTGCGAAGTGCACCAATAACTTCGTTTCGTAGACGGACACGGACCATCGGCAGGAACTTACCATCCCATGACGACCCAAGGAGGAGTAATGCAGACGTCCCCTCGACAGTTTCCGCGCGTAATCGCCTCAATTCTATCAGCGGCAGGGTTGGTCGTTTCGGTGCTCGTGCTGACCGCACCGCCGGCAAGCGCACGCATGGCCGACAACCGATTCGAGATCGTCGTCGGTGAACGCACGATCTGCGACCCGATGTGTCGCTTCACGGCTTGGTACGAACCGACGGTGTACGTGTACGGACCGAAGGGCTACTACCGTGAGCACAAGTTCTCCTGGGCCAACAACTCGAGAGACCGGTCCGTCAAGTTCTCCGGAGCCCCGTACGGCGACTACCGCGTTCGGATCGCGTGGACCAATGGTCACGAGTCGAATCGGTACGGCTACCCGTTCAGCAAGTGCGGATGTCGTTCCGGTACGAAGTGGAAGATCAACTACTAACAGGGGCTCCGCCCTAGTCCGAGAGGTCGTGGGATCGTGGGCTCCGGTCGAGCCCACGTACGGAACGGTGATGGCCGAGGCAGAGCGGGCTTCCTGGCCCAGCGTCGCGCACAGGGTGGTTCGCACGTCGAGATCTTGAGCGCAACCCGACCAACGCAGGGCGAACCGGCCACTACAGCCGGTTTCCCTGCTTTCAGGGGCTTTTCGGCCCCCAGCGCGCACCTTCTCATCGCCGCGGGTCGTTGAATCGGGCAAGGCGGAAGGATTCCGCGTCCCGCAGGGAGAACCACCCGGGACCGGCCCCCGCCCGGAAACGAACCCGGAAGACCAAAAACGATGAAGCGATCGAGCGTTCTGGCGCGATCGGCGTCCGTCTCCGCGGCGGTGCTGGTCGTGCTCGGCATGCTCGTCCCCGCCCGCGCCGGCGACCCGATCCCCCCGATCTTGCCCACGGCCTCCCCGTCCCCATCTCCGACCGGCAGCCCCTCAGCTAGACCGAAACCCAAAACCACACCGAAGCCAAAGCCCAAACCGAACACCAGGCCCCCGTCCACGTCGGCCACGCCTCGCCTGCAGCCCAAGGGTCCGGCTCCGAACGTCTACAACGGGCCGATCTCGGACGCGCTGGCTTACTGGCAGGACCGGCCGAAGTCGCCGTCACGAACCACCACGGCGCTGCTGGATCTGCTGCAGCGACTGCAGCCGCCGGGCGTCTCGCTGGACCAAGCGGCCGTCGCGCGCGGCGTCTGGCGCTTCCCCGTTGCCGGCTACACCTGGTATCAGGACGACTGGGCGGCCCCGCGCTACCTGCCGTACTTCCACACCCACGAAGGCACCGATCTTTTCGCCCGCGACGGGACGCCGGTCGTTGCCTGTGCCGACGGCGTGATCTCCAAGCTAATGAACGGATCGATCGGCGGAGTGTCGATCTGGCTGCGAGCAAACGACGGCACCGTCTTCTACTACGGACATCTGCGCGAG
>JBKKBA010000395.1:0-2685 GCA_046714275.1 Actinomycetota bacterium | reverse complement strand
CTCATATCGCCATTGAGAGAATTCCGCGGAAAAACGATCGGTCCGCCGGCAGGTCCAAGATGCGATCGGTGGGCGTCCGACGGGGAGGGGGCCGGAGCGCCCCAATTAGCGATGGGATGCCGACCTTGATAGGTTGTCAGTCGGCGCTTAAAACCAGCCAGCGATCGGCGGGTGAAAACCGGCCATTTTGAGAAAGGACGGGTTCGGCCTAGAGGCCTTCTAGCGGCTACGCCGCGGAAGGAGGCTTCTGATGCCGAATCTGCTCAAGATGGCGAAAGCGCAGTCGATATTATTGCTTCATGCGCAAGGACGATCTCAGCGTGAGATCGCCCGGCAGTTGGGCGTGGACCGCGGCACGGTCCGCAAGTATCTCTCGGTTGGGTTATCCGGGCCAAAACCAGCCATTGCGCCGGCCGGGTCCGACCCTCCAAAACCCGCCGCGCCGGGTACCGGCCACGAACCCGCCGATCGGCCGAGCGGCGCAGTGCTCCCTCCGCCGGCTTCAAAACCGGCCAATGCGCCGGTCGGGTCGCCGGGGCCGCAGAGCCAATGCGCGCCCTATCCCGGATTATTCATGGCTTGGTGAATAAAATCGCCTCCAGATGCGTCTTAAGAAGTTGATTGACAACGACTTCCTTCAACGCACGGAGGCTGGCTGTGAGTATACAGGCTGCGCTGCCGCTTGAGTACGACCTGCTGGGCGGTTTGCCGGTGCAGGTCGAGGCCGTCGAGGAGCAGGTCACGTCGGATGCCGGGCTGTTGCCGATCCGCGTGCTGGACGAGCGGTTGGGCTGGACGGCGAGCTTCGCGGCGCAGTTGCGGGATGCTCGCGTGGGCGGCGCGCACAGCATGGCGGAGATGGTCCGGCAGCGGGTCTTTGGCATTCTGGCCGACTACCCGGATCAAAACGATCACGACCTGCTCCGCGCGGATGGGCTGTTTAAGATCATCGCCGGTCGGCGGCCCGACGACCGCGACCTGGCCAGTCAGCCCACGCTCTCGCGCATGGAGAACGCGGTCACGGCCGGCGACCTGTTGCGGGTGAAGGCGTGGTTCCTCGAGCAGTTCGTGGGGTCGTTCGCCGAACCGCCGCGGACGTTGACGCTCGACATCGACGTGTTCGACGACCCCACGCACGGCCAGCAGCAACTGACGTTCTTCCACGGCTACTACAGCCAGTATCAATATCTGGTGCGGGCGATCACCTGCGCCGAGAACGATCAGGTGGTGATTCCCGTGTTGCTGTTCGGAACGGCGCACGCGACGTTGGGCGCGGACGTGGACCTGCAACTTGTGGTCGCGCGACTCCGCGCGGCCTGGCCCGACGTGCGGATTCACGTGCGGGCCGACTCGGGCTACGCGACGCCCGCGTTCTTCGCCGCTTGCGAACGGTTAGACGTCGAGTACACGATCGGCATCGGCATGAATGCCGTACTCAAGCGGGAGAGCGAAGCGACGCTTCATGCCGCGATTTCCGCCTGGGAAACGACGCACGAACCGCAACGCCAGTTCACCGCCTTGGAGTATCAAACCGGTTCGTGGGACGCGCCGCGGTGGACGATCGTCAAATGCGAAGCGCACGCCCAGGGCACGAACCGCCGCGCGGTGGTCACGAATCGGCGCGGCGCGCGCGTCGTGCCGCAAGGCGCCTACGACGAGTACGCGGATCGGGGCGAAAGCGAGAACCGCAACAAGGAACTCAAATGCGAACTGAAGGCGGATCGCTTGAGCGACCACCGCTACCTGGCCAATCTGTTTCGCCTCGCGATGCACACGCTGGCGTACAACCTGCTGGTGCGCGTGCGACGTCTGGTGGCCGATCCGCCCGCTCCGCCTCCAGCCCAGAACGAACTGCCGCCGGAAGCCCGCGCGGGGCGCGAAAAGCGGAAGGTGTTCAATCGCCGACGTCAGGCGGACCCGCTCGGCGAAGGCCATGCCTCGACGTGGCGCACGCAACTGATCAAAGTCGGCGCCCGCATCATCTCGTCCTCTCGCCGGGTGCGCGTGCTGCTCTCGGCCGCTTGGCCGTTCTGGAAGCATTTTGTGAAGGTCACACAAGCCGTGCTCGCCTTCCAGCCAGCGGCGATTCCGCCAGCGTCGGCGAACTCGCCGCCCTCTCTCGACAGCGGCTAACGCGCCCCTCATCGCGTCGCTCGCGCCGCCGCCCGCCCATCAAGGCTCTGGGGGAAAGGGGGCCCTACGTCGCCAACACGCGGCCTTCCGTCAAAAGCTCAACCCGAGCCACTGCCTACCCAAGCCGCACCCGGTCATGAATAATCCGGGCTATCGCGAAGCGATCTTGGCGAAGGCGGCCGAAGGGTTATCGGCGCAGCGGATCTACCAAGACCTGGCGGCCGACGGCGCGACGGTCAGCTACGACAGCGTGCGACGCTATCTGCGCCGCGTAGGGCGCGTGCGGCCGTTGCCGTTTCGCCGGATGGAATGCGCTGCCGGCGAAGAGGCGCAGGTCGATTTTGGCACCGGCGCGCCGATCGTCGGCCCCGACAACCTTTCGGGCGGCAAGCGCCGCAAGACGCACGTGTTTCGCCTCGTGCTCAGCCACAGCCGCAAAGGCTACAGCGAAGCGACGTTCCGCCAGACGACCGACGACTTCCTGGCCGCGCTGGAGAACGCCTTCCGGCACTTCGGTGGCGTGCCGAAGACGCTGGTCATCGACAACCTCAA
>JBKKBA010000394.1:0-4532 GCA_046714275.1 Actinomycetota bacterium | reverse complement strand
TGCGGCCGGCGATGCGCACCATCGGCCGGGCAGTGTACGAGGTGAGTGCCGAGAACTAGGACAACAGACGGAGCACGGCGTCCACGATCGCCTTCGGGCCGGCCGGTTTCTGCAGAAGCGAGGTTCGCGGGATGCCGGCGACGGATCCGAACGCCCCGTCGTCGTTCGAGCCCGTATAGACCAGCACGGGAAGGTCCTTCGTCGCCGGCTGCGATCGAAGATGCTGCAGGAGCGTCACCCCGCTGGCGCCCGGCATGCCGATGTCGCTGACGATCAGGTCGGGGGCCTCGGACTCGATCTTGTTCAGAGCTTCGACGGCCATCACCGCAATCGAGACGTCGAACCCCGCATCCGTCAGGACGGTCGATAGGAACTTGGCCGTGCCACCGTCGTCTTCGACGACCAGGATCTTCTTGGCCTCACCGGTCATACGTTGATCGTACCCCCGGACACTCGGCAAGCAGAAAAGCGATGAAGGCCGCGGCGCGCCTTACTTGGACGCTGCCGCGAACTTGTTCAGCTCGGCCGCTCCCATGGCTCGAATCTTTTTCTGAAGGAAGCCCGTTCCGCCCAGCAGGCGACCGGGCAGGCCCAGCGCTTGCCGCGCCCAGGCCGGCAGGTCGAAGGAGTCCGTGTGCCGGACGATCTTGCCGTCACGGAACTGAAAGGTGGCGTCGATGACGTTGTGGACCTTGCGACCGGTCTTGCTGAACGTGTAGTCGGCCTCCCAGTGCGCGCTTCCCGACGTGTCGTCGGCACGCACGTCGCGGAACTCCACGACTAAGTCCGTGCCGCGCTCGCACAGCATCCGCCACATCGCGCCGGCCTTCTGGCCCCGCAAGTCTTGGAAGACCGGGTCGGAAAACACAACGTCGGGGTGATAGCAGGACACCATTTGCTCCGCATCACGCTTCTGGAAGCTGGTGTAGAAGGTCTGAAGCAGCTCCTCATTCGGATGCATTCTCACGATCCTTTCGGCTCAGGCTTCTCCCCAGATCGTTGGTTCAACACCCGGAGATTCTATGGCCCGGAAGGAGGCGGAGCCAAAGGCGGCGAATACTGTCGAAACGGCACTCGAGCGAGCCGTCAAGAAAAGCCGACGATTCAGGGAGGGACAATGCGCAGCAAGACTGGTGCGTTCGGAATCATGGTGCTTGCGGTCGCGATCTTGGTCCCCGTCGGGGCGTCGGCCGGTGCCTCGGCCGGCGCCGGGGATCCGCCGTTCAGCGTCGATCAGGCGCTTCTTCGCCGCTCCGTGGATTGCAGCGCTCAGTTCACGCATCTAGACGTCCACGAGCCGGTCCTGCTGGTTCACGGAACCTCGATCACCGCGGAAGAGTCGTGGAGCTGGAACTACGCGGAAAACCTCCCGGCGCAAGGCTTCGACGTCTGCTGGGTTCACATTCCCAACCGGGCGCTCAGCGATCAGCAGCTATCGGCCGAATACGTCGTCTACGCGATTCAATTGATGCGCGCGCGATCCGGCGACCGGAAGATCGACGTGATCGGACACAGTCAGGGCGCCCTTCTGCCGCGCTGGGCGCTGCGCTGGTGGCCGAGCCTGCAGGACATGGTGGACGACTTCGTTCCGCTTGCCGCACCGGCGCACGGTGCGTCGGGAGCCGACACGCTGTGCCCGACATCCTGCGCCCCGGCCGTTCAGCAGATGAAGAGCGGCTCGCGGTATCTGCAGGCGCTGAACTCGGTGGACGAGACGCCCGGCCCGGTGGACTACACCAGCATCTACAGCATGGCCGACGAGCTGGTTCAGCCCTTCGACAGCCCGCCGCTGGCCGGGGGCACCAACATCTTGGTCCAAGACGTCTGCCCGGCCCGGCCCGTGCATCATGCCGGTGCGGTCTACGACGCCGTCGTCTATCAGATCGCACTCGACGCGCTGACGCATCCGGGCGGAGCGGACGTGACGCGGCTGCCGGCCGATGTGTGCACGCGCCTGTTCATGCCGGGCGTGACGGAGGTGGACGTGGTAGTCGGCAACGCGATGCTCTACGGCAACGCCTACATCGCCTTCGGCGCCTACCCGCCCAGCGAGTCCGAGCCCCCGCTGCAGGGCTACGCATCAGGCGAGTAACCGGAACCCGGGCTTCTGCCCGGCGTCGCGGTTGACACCGCCCTGCGCGATCCCTAACCTACGGTAGCGTAAGTTACGGTTTCGTAACTCAGGGGGTTAGGATTGATGCACGCCGATATCGTCGTCGAGCAGCGGCGACTGCGGATTCGGGGCGGTGAAATCGCCTACCGCATCGCCGGGCAGGGGCCGGCCGTGGTGCTGATCCACGGCATGGCCAGTTGGTCGGCGACGTGGGACGCGGTCATCCCCCGTCTTGCAATGGACACCACGGTTCTGGCTCTGGATCTTCCGGGGCACGGCGACTCCGGCAACTCCGGTGGCGACTTCTCGCTGGGCGCTCACGCGTCCTGCATCCGCGATCTGATGGTCGCGTTGGGGATCCCCCGGGCCACCCTGGTCGGTCATTCCTTGGGTGGGGGAGTGGCCATGCAGGCGGCCTATCAATTCCCCGAGCGATGCGAACGGCTGGTGCTGGCCGACTCCGGCGGCCTGGGCCGCGAAGTAGCGCTGGCGCTTCGCGCGCTTTCGCTACCGGGTGCCGAGCTGGCGCTGTCGATCGGTTGTTCACCGCGCGTTCTAGAAGCAGCGCGCACCGTGTCCGGCTGGCTGGGTCGCACGGGATTGCGGCCGACTGCGTCCCTGGCCGAGGTGGGTCGCGGCTACCAAGCACTTGCCCGTCCCGAGGCTCGAAAGGCGCTCCTGAGCACGCTGCGGTCCGTCGTCGATCACGGCGGCCAGCGCGTCAACGCCGCCGATCGCTTGGGCCTGGCCGCTCAAATACCGACGCTGATCCTGTGGGGCGAGCGCGACACCATCATTCCCGTCGCGCACGCGCACACCACACACGCCGCGATTCCGGGAAGCACCCTGCAGATCTTCTCCGCGACCGGGCATTTTCCTCACGTCCAGCGCCCGCAAGAGTTTGCCGCTGCCGTGACACAGTTCATTGCCTCGACCAATCCCGCAGTGTTGTCGGATCAGATCCTGCGGGACCTGCTGCACCAGGAAACCAGCGCGGACCTCACGCAAGCCGGCGGATCGTCACCGACACGTCCAGCGTCTGTGTAGCCGCGCCGATGTGGACCCCCTGCAGGGGGACGGCGTCGGAATAGTCGCGGCCGTGACCGGCTTTCACGTGGCGTTCGCCGACCGGGAGCTGATTGGTCGGATCGACGGCCCACCATCCCCAACCGGGGACCAGGATCTCGACCCACGCGTGGCTCTCGGCATCCACCGATTCCCCCGGCTCAAGCTCCTTCGGCGCGAAGTAGCCCGAGACGTACCGCGCCGGCGTGCCGGCCGACCGCAACAGCGCGCAGCAGACGTGCGCGTAGTCCTGGCAGACGCCCCGGCGCTGGGCCAGCACATCCGGCACCGACGTTCCTACCACCGTCGCGCCCCGGTCGTAGGTGAGCGAGTCTGCCATCCATGCCAGGACCGAGCGGGTGGTCTGGATCTCGTCACCGGCCCGGAGCGACTCGGCTAGGCGCGCCGTGTCGTCGTCCCAGACGACCATGGGAGAGCGGACGCAGAACTCGGCGGCGCGCTCATCGGCCACCGCTTCGGACACGCCCATCGGCCCCACCGGATGAGGCTGGGAAAACGTCTCGACTTCGGCTGTTTGCACGACATCCAGCCGGTCGTGCTGCTGGGTTACCTCGAAGGCTTCCACGACCGTTCCGAAGTAATCGCGATGCGCCGATCGATGTGTCGGCGCCGGATCGACGGACAGCGCGGACGACACGACGCGCTGCCCCGCCGTCTCGGCCGGCGTCATGCGCGCCTCGTTCTTGCTGGCACGAATCGGCCGGCTGTAGGTGTAGAGAGTCCGGTGCTCGACGGAAAGGCGAAGGCTCATACGGGCTCCCAGGCGACCCGCCATTCGCGCACGATGGCGTCGTGGATCCGGTCGCACTCGCCCAGCAGCGCTCCGGCGATCGCCGGAATTCCGCGCCCGTCGTGGCGCGCGGATTCGGCCAGCGCGCGAGCCCGCTCGATCTCCCGGGCGGCGTCGCTGTCGAACGGAACCAGGCTCTGCGCCTCGCGCAGCGCGTACAGCACCGAGCGCGGACAGGTGCCCGACCGGAACAGCAGCCCGATCACGTCTTCGTCCCGCGGCAGGGCGACGCTGGTGGTGCGGTAAGCGTCCAGCGCCTGGCACGCGCGCAGCGTCACCGTCCACGCGTGCAACGCCAGGGGATCGCCGGGCTCCAGCCGCTCGGCGGCCTGCGCGCCGATGAGAACGCCGCGCACCGTCATGGCGGCCCGTTCGATCAGTATGCCGGCACGCAAGATCTCCCACGTCTCGTCCCGGGACGCCGTACCGTCCAGCGCGCCGGCGAACGCGCGCGTGTACGACGGGATCTCCGCCGCGACGGTTTCGTAGCCGACGCCGGCGCCCGTGGCTCGATCCAGATATGCGGTCGCGGCGTTCAGCGTT
>JBKKBA010000393.1:0-7352 GCA_046714275.1 Actinomycetota bacterium | reverse complement strand
CTCGGGATGGAACTGCACGCCTTCTATGGGAAACGACCGATGCCGCATCGCCATGATCAGCTCGTCGTGGGTTTCGGCGGTGACCTTCAGCTCTGCCGGCAGCGATGACCGCTCCACAATCAGGGAGTGGTATCGCGTGGCCTGGAACGGGATCGGGATTCCGTCCAGAACGCCTTCGCCGCGATGATAGATCGGCGAGGTCTTTCCGTGCACCAGCTCCGGCGCGCGCCGCACCTTGCCGCCGAAGACGTAGCCGATGCACTGATGTCCCAAGCACACGCCCAGGATCGGGGTGTACTCGCCCAACTTCCGGATGACATCGTTCGAGATCCCGATGTCGTCGCTCTTCTCCGGCGTTCCCGGGCCGGGTGAGATCACGATACCGGCGGCGCCAAAGTCGCCCACCTGTGCCACCGTCCACGCATCGTTGCGCACCACGGTGGGGTCGGCGCCCAGCTCCGCCAGCTCCTGCACCAAGTTGTAGGTGAACGAGTCGTAGTTGTCGATCACCAGGATCTTCGGCTTCACGCCATCTTCGCCTTCTCTTCTTCCACCAGCATCCGGCGCAGCACCTTTCCGACCATCGTCTTCGGCAACTCGGCGCGGAACTCGTATCGCTTGGGCACCTTGTAGCCGGTCAGCCGTTCGCGGCAGAACGACTCGATCTCTTGCTCGGTCGCCGACGCGCCGGCCTTCAGCACGATGTAGGCCTTCACGGTTTCCCCAGACTTCGCGTCGGGAATCCCGGCGACGCACGCCTCCATGACCGCCGGGTGCTGGTACAGAACCTCCTCGACGTCGCGCGGGTACACGTTGAACCCGCCGACGATGATCATGTCTTTCTTGCGATCGACGATCTTGAAGTAGCCCTCGTCGTCTACCTCGGCGACGTCGCCGGTGTGCAGCCACCCGTCACGCAGCACCTCGGCGGTCTCCTCGGGCCGGTTCCAGTATCCCTGCATGACCTGCGGTCCCTTCAGGCACAGCTCGCCTGGACCCGGAGGCTGGATTTCCTTCCTGGGGTCGTCAACATCTACCAACTTGCAGTCGGTGTCGGGAAGCGGAACGCCGATCGTGCCGATCTTGCGCTTGCCCAGCACCGGATTGCCGTGCGTGGACGGCGAGGTTTCGCTCAAGCCGTATCCCTCGACCAGCCGGCCCCCGGTTACTCGCTCCCACTGCTCCTGGACCTCCACCGGCAGCGGCGCCGCGCCGGAGATGCACGCGCGAATGGAACGCATCGAATACTTGCCGATGTTCGGGTTGTTCAGCAGCGCCACGTACAGCGTAGGCACGCCGGGGAACAGCGTCGGCTTCGTCCGGTCGATCGTCTTCAGCAGCCCGTCAAAATCCCGGGGGTTGGGCACCAGCACCAGCATGCCGGCCGACACGATCGAGACGTTCATGCACACCGTCTGTCCGTAGGAATGGAAGATCGGCAGCGCGCAGATAACAATTTCCTTGCCGGGTTTCACGTCGGGGATCCACGCCAAGTTTTGATGCGCGTTGGCGACCAGGTTGTAGTGCGTCAGCATGACGCCCTTGGACAGCCCCGTCGTGCCGCCCGTGTACTGCAGAAGGGCCAGGTCATCCTTCGGATCGATCTGCGCTTGAGCCACGTTCGGCGTTCCGGCCTTCATCAGATCGCGGTACTGCTTGACGGGCTCCGACGCCGGCACCGGCTTCGACAGTTCCTTGCCCTTCAGCATCCGCCCCAGCTTCGCCTTGATGCCGTGCAGCCCGTCAAAGACATCGGTGACGACGACCTCCCGCAGTTTGGGAAGCTCGTTGCGAATCGCCTTCACCTTGTCGTAGAACAGGTCCAGCGTGACCAGCACCTCGACGCCGGAATCCTCCAACTGGTGGGTCAGCTCTCGTTCGGTGTACAGAGGGTTGTTCTCGACGACGATCCCACCCAGCCGGAGCGTTGCGTAGTAGGCGATCACCTTCTGCGGAACGTTCGGCAACAAGATTCCGACGCGCGTCCCCTTGGACACGCCCAGCCGCGCCAGAGACGACGCGAACGTATCAACCGCCGTCTTGAGCTGCGCGAAGGTCATGCGCGATCCTTGGAAGTCGATCGCCGGCGATCCGGGATAGCGGGCGGCCGTCTGATCCAGCAGAGCCGGCAACGGCACCATCGGATAGTCGATCGTGTGCGGGATGCCTTCGGGATAGTGCTTCAGCCAGATGCGCTCCATGCTGCCCCTCTCCTCGGTCGTCCCCTCGAATCTACCCTGCCGGGCGGTCGCAGGGCCATGTATAGGGCCGAAGGTCGTCACGCGCGTACCGCATGTCGTGCCGTTCGGCCCAGACGGGGCCTAGAACAGGGCGGCATTGCCCGTCGCGAATCCCCTCGATCACCCCGGCAGCGTCCGCGGCCCCCACGACCTCCGTCAGGCACCGTCCGGCGCCTTCGTGACGGTGCGCGTCGGACCCTCCCGTGCCGGCAACGCCAAGCTGCCGCGCAAGATCCTCGGCGATCGCCACGGCGTCGGGCTGGTACAGCCGCTCGCCGTTCAGGATCTCCACGGCGTGAAGGTAGAGCCCCCCGCGCGAAGGGTCGGGCGCCGCCAGCGCGCCGGCGACGCGCCACCCGGCGGGATGCGCCCACACCAGCGCCAGCGGACCGCGCGGCGTCCCCGGCGGCGGCAGTGCGCAACTCTCCGGAATCTGCGTAAGCCACTCGGTATCGGTCGCCAGCGCCAAGACGTGGCCCAGCGGCGTGTTCAGCTCGCGGCCGGGGATGAGCATGACACCGTGGTGCGCCAGCACCGCGCGCGCTTCGGTGTAGTCGCATCCGGGACTGTGATCGGTGAGCGCCACCGCATCAACCCCCACGGACTGCAGAGCGGCCGCAAGCGAGGCTACATCGCCGTAGGCGTCTTTCGACGCCGGCAATGCGTGCGCGTGAAGGTCGGCCAGCATGGTGCGCAAGTATCTCACGCAAGCGGGTGCGGTATGGTCGTGCGAAGCCGGCGCCGGACCAAGGCCGCCCCGCTGCAAGCCGAAGGGTTCCTGCGATGGACGAGTGGATCCAAGCATTAGCCGACTACGCCAAGGGCGCGCTGCGACCGTCCGCGGGAACCGTGACGCTGCCGGGACCCGCCGCCCCGATCCAAATCGTGACGGATCGCTGGGGCGTGCCGCATGTCTCCGCAGAGAGCCGTGAAGATCTCTTCTTCGCGCAGGGATGGCTGCACGCCGCAGAGCGAATGTGGCAGATGGAGTTCACCGTGCGCGCCGCGCAGGGACGGCTGTCGGAGATCGTCAGCATCGCCGGCCTGTCGCTGGACAAGTTCTTCCGAACGCTGGGGCTCGGCCGGCTGGCGCGCGAATGGGCACAGACGCCCGACGCCGAAACCCTTGCCGCCGCGACCCCGTACCTTGCCGGCCTGCGGGCCGCGGCAGAGTTGCCCCGCGCCGTGGAATACCAGTTCCTTGAGCTGGATCCCGATGTCCCGCACACCGTTGAGGGGGCGCTGGCCGCGTCGTTTTCGATCACGCTGCTGATGGGATTCTCGCTGTCCACCAACTGGCCGTTCGAAGTCCTTCGCGCCGAGCTTGCCCGGCACCTGGGACCGGAGCGCGCGCGCGAGCTGACACCGTTCATCGGGCCGGAGGCCCCCATCGCCGTGCCGTCGTCGCCGTCGTTTCCAAGCGTGGCGCAAGAGCTTCGCGACACGGCTTTCGACGCGGGCGCGGCGCGAGGAATCGGCTCGAACAACTGGGTTGTCGCCGCATCCAAGACGACGACCGGCGCGCCGATTCTGTGCAACGACCCTCACCTGCTGGTGCAGATGCCGTCGGTCTGGATGGAGATGCACCTAGCGTCGCCGGACTTCGAAGTGGCCGGCCTGACCCTCCCGGGAATTCCGGGTGTCGTGATCGGGCACAACCGAAAGATCGCCTGGGGCTTCACCAATACCCAGGCCGACGTCGAAGATCTCTACCTGGAGCGCCTCAGCGACGACGGTACCCGCTACCAGTACGGCGACGACTGGCACGAGGTAACCGTGATCCCCGAGCAGATCCTCGTCCGGGGCGAAACCGAGCCGATCACGCACCTTGTTCGCCACACCCGCCATGGTCCGTTGCTGACCGGATGGATTGCCGGCGGCACAACGCCGACCTTCTTGGAGGATCGGATCACCGACCCTCTGGCGCTGCGCTGGATCCTGCGCGAGACGCCGGCGTCGCTACGCGCGATCCTGGGCATGAACGCCGCGTCCACCTTTCAGGAGTTCCGGGAAGCGACCCGCGCCTGGCCCACGGCCGGCCAGAACATGGTCTACGCCGACATCGACGGGCACATCGGGTACCAGTTCACCGGCGCCGTTCCGATTCGAGCCAAAGGATCCGGCGCTGCGCCACTCCCCGGCTGGGACCCCGCCTATGAGTGGACGGGTGCGATTCCGTTCGACGACCTGCCGTGGGCGCTCGACCCACCGCAGGGCTTCATCGCGACTGCCAACCACCGCATGGTGGACTTGGACTACCCGTACTACCTGACCAACGACTGGGAGTTCGGCCACCGCATCCGCCGCATCGTGTCACTGCTGACCGCGCAGGAGCGGCTGAGCATCCAAGACATGCAGCGCATCCAGATGGACACGCATTCAGGAGTGGCGGCCGATCTGGTGCCCATCTTCCTGAATGCGCGCGTCGGAGGCGACCGCGAAGCCGAGGCGCTCAAGCACGTCGCCGCATGGGATCTGATGCTGACACCCGAAGCGGTCGGCGGGGCGATCTTCAACGCTTGGTACGCGCAGGTGACCAAGGCGCTCTTCGCCGAGCGACTGGGTCCCGTGCTCTACCAGGAGTACTACGCGCGAAAAGCCTGGACGACCAACTGGTGCTACGACGCCGTCGTGCAGATCCTTCGCAACCCGCAGGCGTTTTGGGTCGGCGGCGACGGGACCGACAATGTCGCGGCGCGCGATGTCTTGCTGGGACGCGCGCTGTCGGGGGCCTGCGACGACCTGACATCGCGGCTGGGCGAGCAGATCGGGGACTGGCGGTGGGGACGCTTGCACCAAGTGCACTTCGCCCACGTCCTGGCCACGCCGATCCCGGCGCTGCACGGTCTGCTCTCCGCGGGACCGTTCGAAGCCGCCGGCGGCGACGACACCATCAACCGCGGCGTCATCCTGCCCGGCGAGGGGTTCGTCGATACGGCAATCCCGTCGGCTCGATTGATCTTCGACCTGGGCGACTTCGACGCCTCGTTGTGCGTGATCACCACCGGCGTTTCGGGGAACCCGGCCGGCGCGCACTACCGGGACCAGGCTGCGCTGTGGTCGCGCGGCGAATATCACCCGATGCCGTTCTCGAAAGCCGCTGTGGAAGCGGCGGCGGAGTCGGCGCTGACGATCCTTCCCGCCTAATCAGCCGAGCTACAGGCCGATCTGCGGACGATTCACGTAGGTCTTGTCCACCCACGGGAAGACCCAGATCCACAGCGCCACGGCGACCACCAGGCAGATCGCTACCACGATCGCGCGGCGCAGGATACGGCCGCGGCGATCAACGCTCCGGTCGCCTCGCGATACGGCGGCCTCAATACCCGGTCCCGCCTGGGTCATGCACCGCCCTCCATCCCGACGAAATCGGCCCACACGATCAGCCGGTTCCGCGACGTGTACTTCGGGGTGCAGGTCGTCAACGTCAACTGACGCTCCGCCTTCGAGTTCGGATTTCCGCGCAGCACCCAGCCGTCGTCGGGGCCGACGACGATCGATCGCGTCACGCGGTACACATGCACCTTCCCGTCGGAAGTCTCCAGCGCCACGCGCGCGCCGGGATTCAGCTTGTCCATGTTCAGAAACGGCGATCCCCACCCCGTCCGGTGCCCGGCGATCGCCGTCGACCCGGCTCGCCCAATGCGAACCGACGACGGATACCGGCCCGGTCCGTACGCAAGATCCGAAAGCCGCACGCCGTCCACGACGATCACATCGACGCCGATCGACGGAATCTTCAGCAGCGCGATGGCGCGGGGGTTCTTGGGCCGGACCGGCGGCGGCGCGTCCGGTGCCGGTGGCTCGCTCGGTTCTACGACGGGGTCATCGACCTGCGCCTGAAACTCCCGGCGAAGCTGGCTCTGATGGCCTTTGGTGACCAACGCGGTGCCGAAAACCTCATACGCGGCGAACTCCAGGATGATCGCGCCGATCACGATCAGCGTCCACCCCGAAACCCGTAGCGTCTTGTTCAGCGCACCGCCCGAGCGCCCGGCCCCGCTGTTTCGATCCGCATCGATGGTTGCCTCGGTCACGGCTTCACCGGCTCGGCGAAGCGCAAGACGGCGATGCCGCGGAACGCCGGCAGCCCAATGCGCGGCTCAGGGTCCACGTCGAAACCCAGCTTGAAGCTCTCCGCCACGACGCGAAGCCGCTCGACCCCTTCGTCGCGCTGCAGCGCAGCTTCCATCGCGGCGACATCGCCGACGGCGGAAATCCGGTACGGCGGACTGTAGACAGACCCGTGCAGCAGCAGCGTGTTGCCGACGCACCGGATCGCCGACAGCGCCGTGATCCGCTCGCCGTTGATGGCGATACCCTCCGCGCCCCCGGTCCACAGCGCGTTCACAACCGCTTGGAGATCCTGCTCGTGGATGACCAGATCGTTGGGATCACCGGTGGGCGATTCCTGCAGCGTCGAATCGCGCAGCACAACGCGCAGTCCCGGTCCTTGGACCGCGGCAAGGCCCGCGTACGGAGCCAGACCATCGGCCGACCGGCGCAACGCCACGACGCGTTGCTCGCGTCCCGCCGCGCTGGACTCCAATGCCGCGAGCCTTGTCTTCAGCTCCTCCAGCTCGGCGCGTAGCGCAGCGGTCCGGTCGTCCTGCAGACGGATCAGGTCCACCAGCTTGGCCTTGCTGGACAGGCGCGGACCCGGGCGCGTTTGCCGGGCCGCAGACACAGCCAGGAAGCCCAGCACCATCAGCCCCAGCACGAACGCCGCCGAAACCCGGCGACGCGAGGGGGGCGCGGCCGGCTCCGACGGAGCGACATCGTTCGGCGGCAGGGGCTGGTCCATGGGCTTTGTGTATTATCGGGCCTTCGACAGGGCCGCGCGCGACTGCGCGGAGCGTCGAAAGACCCGGTCCGCCGTACAGGTTAAGGAGTCGCACAGAAGATGCCGGTTTCCAAGTCGAAGCGCCGCAGGTTCCAGCCGCCTCCCAGGCCGAAGCCGAAGCCGTCTCCGGTATGGGTCCCGGTGCTGGTGCTGGTCTTGCTGGGGTTGGGCGTGATCGACCTGGTTCTGTACTACCTCAGCCTTTGGCCGTTCCAGGGCGCGCCCAAGTGGGGCTTGCTGGCCGGTTTCGGTTTCATCGCCTCGGGCTT
>JBKKBA010000392.1:0-5628 GCA_046714275.1 Actinomycetota bacterium | reverse complement strand
TTCCCTCTCCGCTGGATGTTTCGCGTTTCCAGGGCTATGTCGAAAAGGCCCGGCCGATTCATTCCGCCGTCTGTGTCCCCTTGCGCCACCACGACCGGACGATCGGCGTGCTGAACTTAAATCTGATCCGCCCGTCGGACCGCTTCGACGACGAGGACCTTCAACTGGCATCGCTGTTCGCCGAACATGCCGCGATCGCCATCGGCAACGCCAGCCTTCTGGGATCCACCCAGCAGAACGCCCGCGAATTGGAAACACTCCGCGGAGCAACCGCGCGGCTGGGCCGGTCCCTTCGGCTGGACACCGTCGCCGATGCCGCCTTGACCGAAGCTCTGGCAATCGCCGGGTCTTCGACGGGATTGCTGGTGCAGGCCTCCGGCGGACGCGTCGAGCTGGCTCGTTACCGAGGCCTGTCGCGTGACGGAGTTCGCGAAACGCTTCGCTCCGCCGGCTTCGCGGCCTGGCTTTCCGGCGAGGAACCCCGAACCGTCCGGCGCGCCGCCACCGACCCGACGTTCGCGCCCCTGGCCCCCGACCTGGGGCCGAGCCCGCTGCTGGTGGCTCCCCTGCCGGCGGCCGATGGGTCGCCGGGCGGATTGCTGGCCGTCGCGCTGCGCGACACCGAGGATGTTGGCCCGCAGCGCCTGCTGGCCGCCTTCGCCGTCGAAGCGGGACTGGCGATTTCAAACGCGGCCTTGCACGAGCAGGTCCGCGTGAAGGAAGAAGAGCTGGAAACCATCGTTGAGGCTATCACGCTGCCGATCGTGCTGGTGGATCAGCGAGGCGTTTTCCGCGCGATCAACCCGGCCGCGGCCGAGACGTTCCGGCTCTCCCCCGAGTTTGAAGTCGGGCAGGCGGCTGCCGGCAAGCTGGGTGAAATTCTGGAAGAGCTGCTGTTCGGTCCGGCCGAAGGGACACGTGAGGTCGTGCTGCCCGTCGGCGGCGATCCGCATGTCTGGCGCGCGACCGTGACTACCACGCGATCGGGACCTGTGGCCGGCGGGCGGCTTCTGGTCCTGGACGACGTGACCCTCCAGCGGGAGCTGGAGCAGCGCAAGGCCGACTTCCTTGCCGTGGTCGGGCACGAACTGCGAACCCCCTTGACGATCATTCGCGGCTTCGCCTCAACCTTGGCCCGCAACGATGTCGATTTGGACGACGAGACGCGCTCGTCGGCCGTAGGAACAATCCTGGATCAGGCCGGACGGCTGGGGCAGCTCATCGAAGACCTGCTGTACGTGTCGAAGATCGAGAACCGCACCCCGCCGCTACATCTGGGCTGGGGCGACGTGGTCGAGACCGTGTCGTCGGCGCTGGAGTCGTTCGGGGAACGTCATCCCAACCGCCACTTCGCCCTGCGCAACGCAACGTCGTCCCTGGGCGTGTTGTTCGATCGCATCAAGGTCGAGCAAGTGATCCGTCATCTGCTCGACAACGCCGTGAAGTACTCCGACGAAGACAAGCCGATCACGATTCACATCGCCGACGACGGTGAGGTCGTCCGCATCACCGTCGAGGACAAAGGCATCGGCATCTTCTCCGGCGACATCCCCCGGCTGTTCCGCGTCTTCGGCCAGTTGGATCCGTCGTCCACGCGGCGGCACGGCGGGACCGGGGTCGGGCTTTCGGTTTGCAAGACGCTGGTGGAGTCCATGGGCGGGCGCATCTGGGCGCAATCGATGCTGGGGAAGGGTTCGGAGTTCTCCTTCAGCGTCCCGAAAACGCCCCCAGCCAGCGAACGCGCCTAAGTCTTAGCTCTCTTCGTACCGAGCCAAAGCGCGCCGCGCCGTCTGACGCACCGCCTGTCGCAGCGACGCCGGCTCGAGCACGCGCGCATCCGGCCCCAGCATCACCAGCAGATGCTCCAGCCATGCCGTGCCGCCGGCGTGAAGCGTCAGACGAATGCGGCCCTCACCGATCGGCTCGGCCTTGTCGTGGGGAGTGACCTCGGCGACCCATCCCGCAGCGGGCTCAAGCTCCAGCACCACCGTCATGTCCCCCGACGCCGGATGGTAAAGCGGCGCCACGGCCTCCTTGGCCGGGTCGAAACCTTCCGGCCGCTGAAACGTGGCGCCCGTCGGCGTCGCCGATCGGATGCGATCAACGCGGAACGTTCGCCGGCCGCCGGATCGGTGATCGTGCGCCAGCAGGTACCAGGGCCGCGAACCGAACACCAGCAGCGGATCAACGTCCCGCTGCGTAACCTCGTCCCGGCCCAGCGTGTAGTACTCCATGCGAACCGTTCCCTGTTGCTCGATCGCTTCGCGGAGCGATTCGATGACCTCGGGTGTGGGCGGCTCTAAGTCGATCGCAACGCGTTCGGCCAGGATCTCCGCAGCGGCGGCCTCGTCGGGAGCGATTGCCGCCGCCAGCTTTTTCAAACCGCTCTGGAGCGCGGCGGCCTCCTCAATACCGGGGACACCCGCAATGGCGCGTCCGGCGGCAAGCACCGACAACGCCTCCCATCGGGTCAGACGCAATGGACGAGCCAAGTAGTCGGCCATGCGGATCACGACGCGGCCGCCTTCGATCCCTCCCTCGATCAGATCACCGGGCGAGAACGGAGGGATGCCGCACATCATCAGCAAGGTGATGTCCTCCGTCAGGGTCCCCTCATCGATGCCGAAGCGCCGGCACACCGCCTCCACCGTCGCCTGGTCGGGATGCTGGATTACCCACGGCACCATCACCAGGATTCTTGACAGCCGCTGCATCGACGCGACCCGGGCCATCAGCCGCCTCCTTCGGCGACACTTCGCAGATGATCGGCGACGGCGGCCCGAAGCGCGGCGGGCGACAGGACTTCCGCGGCGTCACCTAATCCCGCGGCCCATCGCACGAAGCGGCCTTCGTCGGGCACGGCAATGGCAAGCTGAACGCGCCCATCGGGCAGCGTGCCGGTCCGGCGAGCGCCGGGCCGGCGCTCCGCCCACCACGCAACGGTCTCGTCGACGGCAACCGATGCCTCGGCCTCGGATTCGACCGGCGGCCACGGCAGGGTCCGCGGCGGCGGAGATTCGAACTCCGGCTTGGCTCCCGGTCCCACCGTCACCGTTCCCTCGATCCGGTCCAGCTTGAAGGACCGCTGCTCGGATCGCTCTTGATCAAAACCGCTCAAGTACCACGCCGATCGGAAGGTGAGCGCATGCGGCTCCACGATGCGCTCCGCGCCCTCGGTCGCGCCCTGGCGACGATAGCGAAACCGCACGACCTTCCGCCGCAGAATCGCCTCGGTCAACGGGCCAAGGTTCGGCGAGCGCAGGTCGAAGTGAGGAAGGATCCACGGCGCCGGCGCCGGTTCGCCGGCTGCCGCCGCAAGCTTCATGCCGGCCATGCGGGGACTGGACGGGCCCAGCGTGCCGTCCCCCCACGCCTCGGCAGCCAGCATCAGCGCCGCATGTTCGGCCGGCGTCAGACCAAGGTCGGGCAACACCGTCTGGTCCCGCCGCACGACGTAGCCTTCATCCCAGGCGCCGATCGGGCTGATCTCGATCGCGACGCCCAGAGCTCGCAGCTCCTCTTTGTCGCGCTCAAACATGCGCTTGGATGCCTCCGCCGATGGCTGGTCGGCGTAGAGCGCATCGTTGATCTGATCCAAGGTCTTCGGACGCTCCGCGCTCATCAGCAGCGCGATCAGGTTGAGCTGGCGCTCGGTCTTGTCCACGCCGGAAGGGTACCGGGTCGCCCCTGCCCCGCGAGTAGGCTACGCGTCCCATGATCCGAATCCGCCGCGGAATCGCGCGCTCGGTCCACGAGCGCCGCCCCGGTCTGCTTGATGTGGGTGTCCAGATCGATGGGGCGTCAGAACCGATGGCGGAGCCGGCGATCGCCTATCCCGACCTGTGCGGCCCCGTCCGGCCGGGCGACCGCGTCGTGCTGAACACCACCGCGAAAGCCGCCGGACTGGGAACGGGGGGCGTGCACTTCGTGATCGCTGTGGAGGGCGGTGCCGATACGGACGCCCCGGCCCAGGCGCTCGCCATGAAGTGGCGCTACACACCGCTGCAGGTCCCCATCGAAGCCTTTGAAGAAAGCGGAGCCTTGATGCCCCAGACGCTGGACGGCATGCCGGTCGTCGCCGCGGGATTGCACAGCGCCATCGCGCCCGTCGTCATCGCTGCGCGCGCAACCACGCCGGACGTTCGGATCGGGCTGGTGCTCACCGACGGCGCCGCGTTGCCGCTGGCGTTCAGCGACACCGTTGCCGCGCTGCGCGACGCCGGTCTGCTGCATGTCACGGTCACATGCGGCCAGGCCTTTGGCGGCGATGTGGAGGCGGTGAACAAATTCAGCGGCATGCTGGCCGCCAAGGCGGCCGGGGCACAGGTCGTCGTCGTTGCCATGGGACCGGGCAACCTGGGCACGGCGTCCCGCTACGGCTTCGCAACGATGGAAGTCGCCGAGATCGTCAACGCCACAGCAGCGCTGGGCGGATCGCCGATCGTCGTCCCCCGCATTTCCTTCGCCGATGCGCACGAGCGCCACCAAGGGGTCTCACATCACACGCTCACGGCGCTGAGCGCCACCTTCGCGCCGGCGCGCATCGCGATCCCTCGTCTGGACGATCCGGGCCGGATGAAGCTCATCCACGAAGCACTGCGGCCGGCGGCGGCGGGCAACGAGATCGTGGAGATCGACATTCAAGGCCTCGCGGAGAAACTGACCTCAGCCCGGGTACCGCTGGAATCCATGGGCCGCACGTTTGCCGACGATCCCGCTTACTTCCTCACAGCCGCCGCCGCAGGAGTGCTGGCAGCGAAAGCCTGACTCAAGATCATCCGACCAGGGTTCGGCAGGTTTCGATCAGCTCGTCGGCGGAGAAGGGCTTGGGGAACACGGCGTTGGCGCCGTCCACGGCCGACGCGCGGGCCGACACCACGACGACCGGCAGCTTCGCGGTGGGGTCGCTGCCGGATCGAATCGTACGGATCAACTCTTCGCCGTCCATTCTGGGCATCATCAGGTCGGTCACGACTAAATCCACGTCACCGCCGGCAAGCTGCTGCAGCGCCTCGACGCCGTCGTTGGCCGAGCGGACGGCGAATCCTTCGCCTTCGAGCAGCACTCGAAGGAGCAGGAGCACGTCCGGCTCGTCGTCAACAATCAAGATGGTTGTCATCACATGGATGCGATTAGTTTCTCGACGCGCTCATCGTGCGCCTTGAAGGGATCCTTGCACAATACCGTTCTTTGGGCCTGGTCGTTTAGCTTCAGATGTACCCAATCGACGGTGAAATCGCGCCGGCGCTCCTTGGCGGTCTTGATGAACTCTCCCCGCAGCCGGGCACGCGTCGTCTGCGGAGGCTCCGTCGTGGCCAGCGTGACCCGCTCCTCGTCCACGACCCGGACCATCGTTCCGCGACGCTCCATGAGGTAATACAGGCCCCGGTCGCGATTGACGTCGTGGTAGGCAAGGTCGATCAGGGCCACGCGAGGATGCGCCAGCGACAGTGCGTGCTTGCCGCGATAGGCGTCAATCAGGCGGTGCTTGGTTACCCAGTCCAGCTTCCCGTTTAGCGGCGACGGATCTCCCGACTTCAAGTGCGTCAGCGCGTCCTCCCACATCTCAAGCGTCCGCACCGCGAAGCCGTCAATGCCGCGACGCTCCACGAACTTCTTCGCCCGGTC
>JBKKBA010000391.1:0-8023 GCA_046714275.1 Actinomycetota bacterium | reverse complement strand
GTCCAGGATCACGCGGCTCACAACCGTGTGCGCGCCGTCGAAGCCGGCGTCCAGGCGAAGCCGGCCGTCCTCATTGATCCCTCCGCCCACCAACCAAGGCTCGAAGATCTCTCCGCTCACCAACCGGGGCGGGAACGGGCCGGCCGATCGGCGGGGGCCATCGGTGACGACAATGTCGAACGCGACCGGCCCGGCCGTTTGCTCGAGACTGGAACAGGGCCAGTACACGCGGAACGTGACGGTGACGCGGTACCTCCCGGGATTTCGATACGCGTAACCATTCTTGTCGAGCCCACCGCTCCCCATCCCGGCTCGTCGAGTCGGAAGCGGACGGGGATCCGACGTGATGCAGCTTGGCGACCCCTTGCCGCCGTACGGGCGGCCGTCTCCGGTGTCGATGTCGGCAAAACCAGAGAGCCCGTTGAACTTCGTGATGGTTGTCGTGATGGTGAATATTTCGTTCACCCTGACTTGGGTCGCCGATACCTGGGCGGTTCCTTCGACGTTCGTCGCCGAGGCGCTGAGCACCGGGGACGGCGTGTGCTGCACCGGGTTGTCCAGCCGAACCCTTCCGGAGTCCTTGAAAAGCGCGGCGCCGGCGCTCGTCACCGTCACAGCGATGGCAACAGCGGACGCGATAGCGGCGGCGCGGCGGCGACGGCCGCGGACGACGACGCGATCGACCAACGCCTGGTTGCCGCTCGCCTCCAGCGTGATGAGGTCGCGCAACCCCTCGCGGATTCGTTCATCCAAGGACATCGGGAACCTCCTCATGCAGGGCGACGGCCAGCGCCGCCCGCGCTCGATGCAAATGCACCTTCACCGTCGAGCGCGAGCAGCCGATCGCTTCCGCGATCTGCTCGACGGGCAGATCGTCGAAGTAGTGCAGGATGACGGCGGCGCGCTGCCTGGGCGACAGCGTTGTGATCGCTGCGTGAAGATCGATGCTGCGCTCGGACGTCGCCGCGGAAGGGCGCTCGGGCAGCAGGCCGGCCTTTCGTCCCATCGCTCGCAGCGCGATCCGAGTCGCCACCTTCCGAACCCACGCCTGCGGGCTCTCGTACCCAGAAACGGTGCGCCATCGCGTGTAGAGCTTCACGAAGGCATCCTGCGCGGCATCCTCCGCAGCGGCGCGATTGCCGGTGACGATCGCCAGCCGATTGACGACACCCGGGAACTCCGCGCCGAAGAAGGCCCGGAACGCATCCTCATCGGCGCGCCTCATCGCTCGAACAATAAAGGCCCGTGGAAGGTCGAAAGGTTTACCCGGCGGGTTCTAAGCATGCCGGCGGGTCTTTGGCATCCGGCCGCTCTGTGGCTATCCGGGGCGAGTCGAGGCTAGCAGTAATGATTCGGCACGCTGTGGACGCCCCATTCATTACAGCTGCCGTGCCGTTGACCGGCTGACCTGCTTTAGGCGGTGGATCGGGTGGCCGATATCTAGTTGCGAGGATGGACAACTCAGACGATCTGCGCCTGCTGCTGGCCTCTAGATATCCGCTGATCATGGCGGCCGAGCGGGAGGAGGCCCGGTTGCTGGCCGCCGTCCGGCGCGCGGCTTCCGCGTTGAGCTTGCCGGTATGGGTGTGGTCCTCGTCGCGCGGGCTGGCTACCGACGGCGGCGCTCCCCTGTATGACTCCGCGGACTTGGGCAAAGCTTTGAACGCCATCGAAGGTCTGACCGCTCCGGCGGTGTTTGTGCTGGCCGACGCGCACCATGCGCTGGAGAATCCCGTCGTCGTCCGCAGGGTCAAAGAAATGGCGCAGCATGCGCGCGCCGGGCAGACGATCGTGGTGACCTCGCCGGCGCGATTCATGCCGGCGGACCTTGAGGGTGTCGCCCTGTCGTGGGCGTTGAAGCCACCGTCGGTAGCCGAGTTGCGTCAGCTTGCCGTGCGCACGATCCACGACCTGTCGGTGCGTGGCATTCCCGTCGGGCTGCAACCCAGCGGAATCGACGCGGTCGTGGAAGCGCTGCGCGGTCTGTCGCTGCACGAAGCAGAACGGTTGATCCAGAAGGCGGCGTTCCACGACGGGAAGATCGACGACACCGACATCGCGTTCCTGCGGGAAGAGAAGGCGACGCTCCTGGAAGCGTCGGGCGCGCTGGAGCTGATCGAATCGGATCATGGATCGCTGGAATCCGTCGGCGGCCTGGATCGACTGAAGGAGTGGCTGGCGCTGCGAGGGCGCGCCTTCGAGCCGGCGGCGAAACAGTTTGGGCTGCAACCTCCGCGCGGCGTGCTGATCACCGGCGTCCCCGGCTGCGGCAAGTCGCTGATCGCCAAGACTTTGGCCCGCTCGTGGAAGATGCCGCTGGTGCTGCTGGACCCGTCACGGCTGTACGGACCGTACGTCGGCGAGACCGAGCAGCGCACGCGCGACACGCTGGAGCGCGTCGCGTCGATGGCGCCGGTCGTGCTGTGGGTCGACGAGATCGAAAAAGGCTTCCCTTCCGGCGGCGATGGAGCCGACAACGGCGTGTCGCGCCGGATGTTGGGCACGTTCCTGCGCTGGATGCAGGATCGCGAAAGCGGCGTGTTCCTGGTGGCGACGTGTAACCAGGTGAAACAGTTGCCCCCCGAGCTACTGCGCAAGGGCCGCTTTGACGAAGTGTTCTTCGTCGATCTGCCGGAACTCGCGGAGCGTGAGCTCATTCTGCGGCTGCACCTGGCCAGGCGTGGACGCAACCCCGACGGGTTCGATATCGCGGAGTTGGCCCGAGCAGCCGACGGCTTCTCGGGCGCCGAGATCGAAGCCGTCGTGGTCGCTGCGCTGTACCGGGCGTACGCAGCCGGTCGCGACCTGACAAGCGCCGATGTCGGTGAAGAGATCGTGGTGACCGTGCCGCTGTCGCGATCGCGCGCCGAAGAGGTTCACGCGATGCGCACCTGGGCTGCCGGTCGCGCCGTCCCGGCGTCGGGCCCGGCGCTTGCTCATCAGGCCGCCGGTCACACCGCGTAGACACCCTCCTCCCGCCAACCCCGCGCCGCTATGCTCATCGGCACATGAGCGACACAATCACGACGACAATGTGTGCTCGCTGCGGCGCGCCGCTCTCCCCCGATGCGCGGTTCTGCGCGCAGTGCGGAGCGCCCGTCGCCGCGGCGACCACCGAGGAGCGCAAGGTGGTCACCGTGCTCTTTGCCGACCTTGCCGCTTCGACGGAGCTGGCGGCGGCGTTGGATCCCGAACGATTCCGCGAAGTCGTCTCCGCGTTCTACACCGCGGTGACCACCGAGCTGGCATCGCTGCGGGGCCGCGCCGAGAAGTTTGCCGGCGATGCGGTCATGGCAGTGTTCGGCGTCCCGCACGCGCACGACGACGACGCCGTCCGGGCCGTGCACGCCGCGGTTCGCATTCGCGGCCGCGTCGCCAGACTGGGCGAGTCCCTGGGCTTGGCGGTTCCGTTGCACGTTCGCGTGGGCGTCAACACCGGACCGGTCGCGGCCGGCTCGGGACCGGCCGACCAGTTCCTCATCTCCGGTGCTTCGGTGAACCTGGCTGCACGCCTGCAAACCGCCGCCGGCCGCGACGAGATCTTGGTCGGTTCCACGACGCACGCGCTGACCGTCCAGGCCGTGCGGTACGGTCCGCCGCGATCGGTACCCGCCAAGGGATTCGACGAAGAGATCGCCGCGTGGCCGGCAGAGGCGATGGCGCAGCGCACCTCACGGCGGACGCTGCCGATGGTTGGGCGCCGGCGTGAGCTGTCGATCCTGCTGGATACCTTCGAGCGCGTTCGCGAAACGTCGCACATCCACTTGGTCACCGTCCTAGGCGAAGCCGGCATCGGAAAGAGCCGACTGGTGGACGAGTTCGTTGCGGGGGTTACTACGGCGGGCGCTGCCGGGGTTGCGGGCGTCCCCGGGGTTGCGGGCGTCCCCGGGGTTACCGGCGAGGTGCGCGTGCTGATCGGACGCGCGACGGAGTTTGAAGAAGACCCGACGTTCTCAGCGCTGGCGGAGATGCTTCGGCGTGAGCTGGGTGTCAAGCGCGAAACACCGCGCGACGAGATGGCCAAGTTGCTGCACGACCTGGTGACCGGTTGCTGCGACCCGACCGAGGGCGAGCGCATCACGGCGCGTCTGGGGCTGGCGATCGGGCTGGGCGAAGCGACCGACGGCAATCCCTACGAAGTATCCGAGATTCGCGCCGGGCTGCTGGCTCTTCTGCAGGGCTTGACCCAGCAGGGTCCCGTGGCGCTGATCTTTGAAGATGTCGAGATCGCTCGCCCCGGTTTTCTGGACCTGATCGAGCAGCTCATGGCGCATGCGAAGCGGCTGCCGGTGCTGATCGTGTGCGTCGCTCGCGATGCGCTGCTGGAGATGCGTCCGACGTGGGGCGGCGGAATCCCCGACGCGCTGACCATTCGCATCGAGGCGCTGCCCGACCAGGAGGGCCGAGACCTGGCGCGCGCCGCCGGATCCGAGTTGAGCGAAACCGACATCGACCGAATCGTGCGTCACGCCGGCTGCAACCCGTTCTTCATCGTCGAGACGACCGGCATGCTGATGGCCGAGCACCACGACCACGATCACGACCAGCCGCACGGGGTCCTGCTGCCGCCGACGGTGCAAGCCGTCGTCGCCAGCCGCATCGACCATCTGGCGCCCCGGCTGCGGGATCTAGTTCGCAAGGCGTCGGTGTTTCCGCGTACGGCCTTCAACCAAACGGAGCTGGCGCTGATCGCAGATCCCGACGAAGAAACGCTGGCGGCGCTGGAAGACGAGGAGCTGCTGATCCGCGACGACAAGCGCACCGGGGTCTGGCGTTTCCGGCACGAGATGTTGCGCGACGTCGCCTACGAGACGCTGCCCAAGCGCGAGCGGATGCGCCTGCACCTGTCCGTGGCCGACGGCCTGGCCGAGCCCGAGCGGTACCCCAGCGTCGTCGCGTACCACTTGGAGCAAGCCGCGCGCGCGTCGCTTGACCTGAACCCCACCGACCGGCGCCTGGCCGACCGGGCCGTCGATGCGCTGAACCACGCCGGCAGCGTGCAGCGGCGGCGCATCCAGACGCGGAACGCAATCGAGCTGTACGAGCGCGCCTTGGATCTTGCGGGCTCGCAAGAGCAGTGGGGGCCGCGCGAAGCGCGCATCCTTTCGGGAATCGGCGAAGCTCGGTACTGGCGCGGCGAATACGACGACGCGGTCGCGGTGCTGGAGCGCGCGCTGGGGCTGGCCGGCGGCGACGCGTGGACGCGAGCGCACGCGTCGCGCTTCCTGGGCGACATCGCCCTGAACGTCCAGGGAAACCTGTCGCGCGCGGAATGGACGTTCGACGAAGCCATCAGCGCCGCGCGCGAACACGGCGATCCATGGACGATCTCACGCACGCTGCTGGTGGCGTCGTGGGCTCCTTATATGCGCGGGGATCTGGACGGGTCACGGCTGATGCTGGAAGAAGCGCTGAGCACGGCGCGCGGCGCGGAGGATCGCGACCGCTGGGCGGAGGCGCGGGCGCTCACCTTCCTGGCGATCGTCACCGCGCACGAACGCAACGGGGCGCAGGTCTTGGCGCTGGCCGAAGAGTCGCTTGAGATCGGCCGGGAGCTGGACGACGCGTTCACCGTCGCCGTCGCACAGCAAACGGTCGCCGTCGCGCTGCGGCGTCTGGACCGGCTGGAAGAAGGCTACGCGCTGGCCGACGAAGCAGTGCGAACCTTCACCGATCTTGGCGCCCCGTGGGAACGCGCCAGCGCGCTGGGCGACCGCGGCAACCTGGCGCGGCTCCTAGATCGAAGCGACGACGCCGAGACCGATCTGCGAGAGGCTCTAGGAATCTGCCGCGAGCTTAAGGAGCGGACGCTTGCGGCCTGGACGGCGAGCGAGCTGGCGCGCGTGCTGGTGGCTCGACTTGAGATCGATGAAGCGCAAAGTTTGTTGCGGCACCCGTCCACGCAGGTCGCAACTGAGGAGATCGGGTCGCGCATCTCGCTGGCGAACACTGCCGCGCTTGTGGCTCGACAACGAGGAGAGGACGCCGAAGCGTGCGCGCAGATGCAGCACGCGCTGGAGCTGGAGCGGGACCGCGGCTGGCCGAACCACACGGCCGCGCAGACGTGGGCGCTGGCGCATCACTGCGGAGCCGAAGCGGCCGGCGGTGAGGAGGCGGTTGCCGCCGCGCGGGCGCGTCTTGAGGACGTGGGGTGGCGGCTGGCTCTTCATCAGCCGGGGATCGCTTTGGCATAGGCCGGCTCACTTTCGATGTATACGTTGATTGAGTGATGTATACTCACGAAATGAAGCGACTTCAGATCTACATCGGGGAGGATCTCGACGACGCGCTGGCGGTCGAAGCCGTGCGACAGAAGACGTCAAAGGCGGCGCTCATCCGCCGTTTCGTTTCGGAGCGCCTGGGGCGCGGTCCCACCGACGCCGATCCGCTGGCCGAGTGGATCGGCGGCGGTGACTGGGAGCCCGAGAGTATCGACGATGTCGTCTACGGGAAGAGATGACTCGCTTCGTTGACACATCCTTCTGGGTAGCGCTGAGGGGCTTCCGAGAGCAGCATCACGATCCTGCCCGTGAGTTGTGGGGCCGCTACCGATCGTCAGTCGTGACGACGAATCACGTGCTCGGCGAGACCTGGACGTTCCTGCGGCGGCGTGAGGGCCATGAGAAAGCTCGTGACTTCCTGGACCGGATCTCCGGCATCCCGGGGCTGAGCGTCCATCATGTGGAACCGGACGCGGAAGCAGGGGCATGGCGGTGGCTGCGAAGACGGGGCGAGCGCGAGTACTCCTTCGTCGATGCCACCAGCTTCGAAGTCATGCGTCGATTCCGAATCCGGGAAGCCCTGGCCTTCGATGGGGATTTCTCGGCGGCGGGGTTCGTTGAGCTTCGCCCCTAACCAGAAACGATGCGAGAGGCCGCCGGGAGATCTTCGTCGCCCGGTGCTGCCGGCGGTGAGCAAGCGATTGCCGCGGCGCGCCGGCCTCTCCGATCCGACGGTATCGGTTTGACCGGAATTTACACTTTGACCCAATCCAGGGGGACGGATACCCTTCAAGTGGGATTGTCTGAGGAAAGCGGGGGGCAGGGAAATGCGGTCTTTCATGTTGAAGTTCGCGCTCATTGCTGGGTTGAGCGCCCTGCTCTTTGAAACTGCCGCCGCACAGGACGTGGCCTGGACGCGCCAGTTCGGCACCGCCGCGCCCGATGCCGCCACAAGTATGGCTACCGATGGGGCCGGCAACGTCTACGTCGCCGGCTACACCTCCGGCAGCCTGCCCGGACAGGTCTCCTCGGGACTCTCCGACGCCTTTGTTCGCCGCTACGACGCGAGCGGGGCCATTGTCTGGACGCGCCAGTTCGGCACGGCCTCGGACGAACGCGCCCTTGGTGTAGCTACCGATGGGGCCGGCAACGTCTACGTCGTCGGCTGGACCTTTGGCACCCTGCCGGGGCAGGTTTCCTCGGGCGTCGACGCCTTTGTTCGCCGGTACGACGCGAGCGGGGCCGAGGTCTGGACGCGCCAGTTCGGCACCGCGTTGTTCGCTTTCACTTTCGCCTCCGGCGTGACTACCGATGGGGCCGGCAACGTCTACGTCGCCGGCTACACCTCCGGCAGCCTGCCCGGACAGGTTTCCTCGGGCTCCTACGACGCCTATGTTCGCCGCTACGACGCAAGTGGGGCTGTGGTCTGGACGCGCCAGTTCGGCACGACCTCGTCCGATTTCGCCGGCGATGTGGCTACCGATGGGGCCGGCAACGTCTACGTCGCCGGCTCGACCTTTGGCAGCCTGCCCGGGCAGGTTTCTTCGGGCGACTCCGACGCCTTTGTTCGCCGCTACGACGCGAGCGGGGCCGAGATCTGGACGCGCCAGTTCGGCTCCACCATCTTCGATTACGCCTCCAGCGTGACGGCCGATGGGGCCGGGAACGTCTCCGTCGCCGGGGACGTCTCCGGCAGCCTGCCCGGACAGGTTTCTTTGGGCAACTGGGATGCCTTCGTTCGCCGCTACGACGCGAGCGGGGCCGAGGTCTGGACGCGCCAGTTCGGCACCGCGTTGTTCGCT
>JBKKBA010000390.1:0-10131 GCA_046714275.1 Actinomycetota bacterium | reverse complement strand
CACGAAGCTTCGGCGTCGCCCAGGCCGGCCCACCATGGGTTCCGGCCCGGCCGATACGCTGCCCGTTCGGCTCGACCCCGAACTGCGCAAGGCCGTCGACGATCGCGCCACGGCAGAGCACACGACCGCCTCCGACGTCGTACGAGAAGCCCTTCGGCACTACCTCGAAGTCGGCTGAGCGCGAGAGTCGCGACGACCGGGCGGCGCTGCGTTCGTCACGTTCGCGCTCATTTTCGTACTGTTCGCTCGCCGGCTTCCATGCCATACTTGGCATCGTTTCGTTCATCAGCGGGTGCGCAGCCAGCGCTCAAGGTCGCGCCGATGCACGATCCCAAGCACCAGAAGGACTCTGTCCTCGGGAATCGTGTCGTACATGACACGATAATCCCCGACCTCCAATCGGTGGAACGCATCCGACGTCCCCTGAATCGTCTTGACCCTCTTTCCGCCGATCCGTTTGCCCTTTGCCAAATCCGCAGCGAGTCGCATGAGAGGAGTTGTTCGATGGATCGGCCGCGAAATGTACCGAACAACTTGGCTTGACGCCCGGCTTGCCGTGCGGGCACCGCGCGAAGGGACGTCGAAGGCGGCGCTGATCCGGGAGGCGCGGGCGTTGTGGAGTGGCGGACCGCTTAGATTCGCTGCGGTGGCGGCCGTTCTCGCGCTCATGATCGCCGGATCCGGAACGCCTGCTCAGGCCGCGAAGCCTTGCAACCAGTATCCAACGCTCATTCAGCCGGTCACCTGTTGGCTGCTCGAAAGCTGTAGCCGGCGCGCAGTAGCCACCGCGCTTATCCGCCGGGTCTCTGAGCCGCTATCGCTTCGGTAGCCTGGAGTGCGTCGATGAAGTTGCTTGATGTCGAGACCGATCCGAAGATGCGCTCCACGAGCATGACCGTCGCGTCGTGGTTGCTGCGACTGAGGCTGGCGCCCATGGGTTCGGCTGCGCAGTCCTCCAGGAGCACGCAGTGGTAGTCGCGGAAGAAGGCGTCGCGGATCGTGGACTCGACGCAGATGCTGGTCGTGCAGCCCGTCACGATCAGGTGCTTGATCCCCGAGCTTTTGAGAATCTCGTCGAGCTCGGTCTGGTAGAAGCCGCTGAATCGAGTCTTGTAGAGGACCGTGTCGTCGTCGCCCGGCGTGAGCTCGTCGAGGATGTCGGTTCCCCACTCGTCGCGCGTCAGCACTCCGTCCTTGACGCCAAAGTTAAGAAAGAGGTGGCCGTTCGGCACATCCTCCGCGCCAAGATCGGACAGGTCGGGCAGGAAGCCCATCTTCAAGTAGACGATCTTCATTCCGGCTCGGCGGCCTGCCTCGACTGCCGCTCGCGTCGGCGCGACGGCGGCCTGGATGCCGCTGATGCCAATCCCGGCCTTGTCGAACATCCCACCCGGCGAGCCGAAGGCGTTCTGCATATCGATGACGATCACCGCGGTTCGAGCAGGATCGATCTTGACCGGCTCGGGTGTGGCCTGGATCTCCATGCTCTGCATTGCGGTTCTCCCTTCTGGTTGTTCACGTGGTCTGTCCGTTGACGTTGCTTGTTCCCCTGGCCTGTCCGTTGGCGCTGCGTTTTCGACGTCCCGTTCCTGGTCGCGCCAGGTCACGGTTGGCTTCGATGACCCGCACAAGAAGGTCGAGCAAGACGTCGCGCTCCGCCGGATCCAGCACGTCGAGGACCTGCTGCTGAAGCTTGATCGCCTTCGGATGGAGCTTGGCAAAGAGCCTCTCGCCCCGCGGTGTGAGTCGAACGAGCCGGGCTCGGCGATCGGCGTCACTGACTTGTCGATCGAGCAGCCCCTTTGGCTCGAGGCTCCCGACAAGCAGGCTGGTGCTGTTCCGGTCGACACCAAGCCGCGCCGCGAGGGCGCTCTGGTCGAGGCCGGGCTCGCCGTCGATCGAGTTCACGTAGGCCATCACGGCAAACTCGAGCGGGGTCAGATCGGCCTCGGCCACAGCCTGGGCGCTGGCGCTGGTGCAGATCTGAAAGAACCGCCGGGCGAGCGCAAGAGGGACCCGTCGAACCGGCGGCCCATCACTGAGCACCAGCAGCGGCACCTGCGTCCTCATAGTCATCATAGTTATGATCATCCTATATATGAGGGCATCTGTCAAGGCACAGGCGAGGTTCGGACTCTTGTTCACCCATGGGCATCTGGGTCGCGCGGCGTGCGGAGTCTCGCCACCTCGTGGGGGCTGAATATGCCATCCGGCAGATGTTCGAGCGCGCCGTTCGGGCCATCCTCCTATGAACCGGACGAAAGGGACGCCCCGCGACGGGCGTGAGGAGGACGAAGATGAACCGGAGACTGACCGCCGTGCTGGCGACGATGATCGTAACGATCGCCCCCTTGGTGGCAGCGCGCGCCGTTGCCGCGACCGCGACGCTGCAGACCATGAGCGACACGGCTTCGTGGTCCGGGGACTTCATGGCCGGAGCGTTTGCGGCCGGCCCGGGGGTGCCGGAGGTCTGCGTGGATCGAGCGGTGTGCGACCGGGTCGACCTGACCCTCAACCTCCCTGCTGACAATTGGACGAGTCCGGGCGGGCTGCTCGTGTCGATCCAGTGGTCGCAGTTGGATGGTGGCCACGACCTCGACCTGTACGTCTACGGTCCGGATGGCTCGCAGATCGCGAAGTCCGACTCGCTGATTTTCTCGCAGGACGAGGCGGCGTGGGTGAAGAGCCCCGCCAACGGTACGTACACGATCGTCGTCTCACCCAAGACCGTCATGGGGCAATCAGTCGTTCCCGGCGTGCTCGAGCCGCTCCATTACGAGGGCATCGCTCAGCTCCAGCGCGGCGTCACCGTGTCCCGTGACGAGCAGAACAACGGCCTGCCGTACTCCCCGACGTTCGTCGCGCTGGACCGATCGAGCGCCTACCCGGTCACCGAGCTGCTCCCCGACCTGCAACCGACCACGCCGACGAGTTTCCACATCGAATCCACGGTCGGTGCTCACCTCTACTTCTACTTGGACCGCGGTCTGCGTCATCAGCCGAGCTGCTACCCAACAGAAACACTCGGCTTGACGAACGACACGCCGACACCCGGACAGGGCCCCCGGAAGTGCCTGCGGTGGGATCAGGGTGAATTCAACATCGGAGCCGGCCCGTTCGAGCTCCACAACTACCCCAACAAAGGCGACGGTACCGAGGTGTTCCAGCGCATCTATCGCACCGACGGTTCCGTGCGTCAGGAGCAGATCCTGGGTGCGGTGAAATTCGGCCAGGCACACGGGCACATGCACTACTTCGGCTTCCAGAGCGTGACGCTGCACGCCCGCAACGCCGACGGCACGCCGGGCGCCGTGGTCCAAGCGGGGTTGGACAAGGGCATCTGCATGGTCGACATCAAGAGCGGGTGGTTCGGGACGTCCAAGGGACAACCCAGCAGCTACTCGGTCCCGGGCACCTGCGTCAGCGCCTCCCGGCAGGACCCCGACGACCCGACTTACCCGAACGAGCCTTTCTTCCAGATGGGAATCTCGCCAGGATGGGCCGACATCTACCCGTCGGTCATCGCCGACCAGTACATCGACATCACCGGCCTCGCCGACGGGAAGTACGTGATGGTGGTGCAGCAGAACCTTTCGAGCGGGGTGATCGAGGCCGACTACACCAACAACACCGCGTCGGCGTGCGTCGAGATCTCCGGTGATTTCGCGACCGCGTGCTGACCGTGCGGTGACCCGCTCCAACCCTAGCCCGCTCATGAGGAGGACATCGTGGACCGAATCATGATCAAGCATGAAGCCGAGGTCCGGCAGATCCCGGCCGGCGACAAGGCGGCCGTGAGGTCGTTCGCGCGCCTGGAGCGGCGACTGAACGTGGAACGTTCGCACTACGTCGCGCCGACCGAAGCGGACGTCGTCAAACTCCTCACCGGCCGTTCTTCGCTGCACGCCGATATCGAACACGCGCTGTTCGTTGTCACCGACGGAAACGGCCGGGAGGTAGCGCGTTGCGCGGCCATGATCAACAGGCGGTACCAGCAGTTCCACAAGGAGGCCGTCGGTTTCATCGGGTACTTCGCCGCCGCAGACGACGCGGGCCGGCGCGCGATCCAGATGTTGGAAGCGGCCGAACGCTGGCTCGCGGAACGCGGCGTCACGCGAGTGGTGGCCGGCTACAACGGTCACCTTCTGGCCGGCTTCACTTTCCGCACTGCCGAGTTCAACTCGGGACCGTTCTTTCCGTACCAATGGCATCCGCCGCTCTACACCGATCTGCTCGCGGCTGCCGGTTACCGCCCGACATATCCATGGTGGTCCTACCGGATCGACTTCTCCTCTGATACGTACAAGGCAGCGTCAGCCCGCGCGCTACGCGACGCGCATTGCGTAATCCGGCCGGTGAACAAGAAGCGGTGGGACACAGAGATCGAAATCTTCATGCACCTTTACAACGAAACGTTCCAGGACGAGTGGGAATACCATCCGTTCACGATCGAAGAGATGCGGGAGTTCTTCAAACCTCTCGAGCCGATCTTAGATCCGCGGCTGCTTCTGCTGGCCGAAGTGAACGGCGAGCCGGCCGGATTCTGCTTCGGTCTTCCGGACTGGTCGCCGCACGCACGCGCGCTACAAGGAAAATCGAACCCGTTCGCACAGCTTCGGTTCGCACTCGGCGCGCGGAAGTATCAGGACGGGGGGCTGTACGCGATCGGCGTGCTCGAACGTCACCGCGGTAAACACATCGGCCAAACGCTCGCCTCCGCGCTGTACCGGCGCTACGAGCAAGTCGGGCTCAAAGGAGCCGAGTATCACTCCGTGAACGACGCCAACCTCGCTTCGCGCACGCTCGCCACATCACTCGGCGGGGAAGGACGGATCCTGTACCACAACTTCGACAAGGTGCTTCCGTGATCGATGCACGCGGACCAACGTACGGAACGCCGGTTCGGCTACCATCGGTCGGCACGGGTCCGCTGCATTGGAAGGAGCCGCAGGTGAACGGTGACGCGACGCCGGACGAGGGGTTTGCGCTTCCTGTCGGCACGGTCACCTTCCTTCTTACCGACATCGAGGCGTCGACGCGGCAGTGGGAGGACCGTGCGGACGCGATGGGTGCCGCCGTCGCACGGCACTACGAGATCCTGTCCGAAGCGATCGCAGGCAACGCAGGTGTGCGCCCCGTCGAGCAAGGCGAGGGGGACAGCGTCGTGGGCGCGTTCGCGCGTCCGTCGGACGCAGTCGCGGCAGCCCTTGAGGCACAGCGCGGGTTCTTCGCCGAAGACTTCGCCGTGCCGATGCGAGTCCGCATTGCTGTGCACACCGGCCAGGCACAACTTCGCGACGAAGGGAACTACTTCGGACAGGCCGTGAACCGATGCGCGCGTCTGCGATCGATTGCGCACGGCGGACAGGTCCTGCTCTCGCGCGCGACACGCGACCTGGTGGTCGACTTCCTCCCAGAAGACATCACCCTGCAGGATCTTGGCGCCCACCGACTGCGCGACCTCGCACGGCCCGAGCATGTGTACCAGTTGTGCCATCCCGACTTGCCCGCGGAGTTCGAGTCGCTCCGCTCGCTCGATGCGCTGCCGAACAATCTCCCGCTTCAGCTCACAAGCTTCGTCGGCCGCGAACGCGAGGTGCGCGACATCCGGAACGTCTTCGCGGACACGCGTCTGTTAACGCTGATCGGCTCCGGCGGTTGCGGGAAGACACGGCTTGCGCTTCAGGTCGCGGCCGACCTGGTGGACGAGTATCCAGACGGCGTGTGGTGGGTCGAGCTGGCCCCCGTTACCGACCACGGTCTAGTAGCCGGCGCTGCGGCGATCGCGCTCCGTGTGAAGGAGGTGCCTGGGCAGCCGCTCGTTGACACGCTCATCCACCATCTTCGCGAGCGCCGGACGCTGATTGTCTTGGACAACTGCGAGCACCTCATCGGGGCGTGCGCGTCGCTCGTCGATACGCTCGTGCGAGCTTGCCCGGGCGTCAACGTCCTGGCAACGAGCCGTGAGCCGCTTGGTGTCGAGGCGGAGACGCCTTGGCGCGTTCCGTCGCTGACCTTGCCCGACGAGGCGTCGCCACCTCGCCTCGAGGCGATGACGCAGTATGAAGCCGTGCGGCTGTTCGTCGAGCGCGCCGTGAAAGCACGGCCCAATTTCGTCGTTACGAACGAGAACGCCCCAGCGGTCGCACAGATCTGCCATCGCCTGGACGGCATCCCGCTCGCGATCGAACTCGCCGCTGCGCGAGTGCGCATGCTCACGGCGGAGCAGATCGCGGAAGGCCTGCAGAACCGGTTCCGGCTCCTGACCGGCGGCGCCCGCACCTCGATGCAGCGGCAGCAGACGCTCGAAGCGTCGGTCGAATGGAGCTACAACCTGCTGTCCCAAGACGAGCAGGCTGTGCTGCGGCGCCTGTCCGTGTTCGCGGGCGGGTTCACGCTTGAGGCGACCGAGCGCGTTTGCCCCGGCGAGGGCGTCGAGCCCTACGAGATTCTCGATCTGCTAGCCAGGCTCGTGGACCGCTCGCTGGTCCAAGCGGAAGAGGAGGGGGCGGCCGCGCGTTATCGTTTGCTCGAGACGATCCGCTATTACGGACGGCAGAAGCTTGCCGCCTCGGACGTCGAGTCGACCTCGACGCGGGACGCGCACCTTTCCTACTTCGTCGAGTTCGCGGAGCGCGCCGAGCCGGATCTGGAAGGCTGGGGGATAGAGGATGCTCTCGCGCGCCTGGACGTCGATCTGGACAACATCCGGGCGGCGTTCGGTTGGGCCGCGGGACAGGGACGAGCCGGGGACATGCTCCGAATCGCCGGCGCGCTGCCGCTGTTCTGGTTGGTTCGATGCCATTTCGCCGAAGCGGCGGCACGGATCGACGACGCGCTCGCCACAGGCGGCGACCCGGCTCTTCGAGCGAAAGCGCTCGTTGGCGCCACAGTGATCGCGGTCTATCAACTCGACTTCGATCGGACGCTCGAGACCGCCCGTGAGGCGCTCGAGATCGCCCGGGAACTCGGTGACGACCGCATCGCCGCCCGCGCCCTCACCTATCTCGGCTGGACCGCGGTCGTTACTGACTCGCCGAGCGCCCGGTCCCAGATCGAGGAAGCGGTGGGGTTGGCAGCGCGCGTGCAAGACCAGTGGTACATGGCGCAGAGCACCCTCGGACTCGGCCAGTTGGAAGCCCAGAGTGGCCAGCTCGCCACCGCGATACGGACGTTTGTGCACGCCGCTGGGATCGCCAAGCGCAACGGGGATCTGCTCAACGAGCGGGAGGCTCATTTCTGGGAGAGCCTCGCACGCTTGCATGTCGGCCACCTTGAAACGGCACGGGCAGGAGCCGCCGAAGGGCTAGCGATCGCGGAGCGTCTCGACGACCGGTTGTTCCCGCCGCTTTTCCGTGCCGTGCTCGGCGGCGTTGCAACGGAGCAGGGACACTACGATGAGGCTCGCACGATGCTTACGGAAGCGCTTGAGCAGGCCCGCGAACTCGCCAATCCCGCTGCCCTGACCACCGTGCACTATCTCGGCGGACTGGACTACGCGGAGGGAAAGGGAGCCGATGCCGCGGTCCACGCTGAAGAGGCTCTGCTCATCTTCCGCGCGTGGGACTTCGCGTGGTTCGTCTCTCTCGCAGCCAGCGCTGTGGGACGGGCGGCGATCCTTCAGGGCAACCTCGTCCACGCGGAGGAGGCATTCCGCGAGGCCGAGGAGGCAGCACGGAAGTGCGGAAACCCCCGCGCCATCGGGACGAGTCTCCTCGGGCGCTCGTCGCTGGCGCTCGCCCGCGACGAGGACCCGGTCCCGTTCGCGTACGAGGCGCTGTCGGTGTTCGCCGAAGCGGACGACCTCGTCGGGGCGCCTGAAGCGCTCGAGTTGGTCGGCGCGCTCAACGCGGGGGCCGGGGCGCACGAGCAAGCCGCGCGGCTTCTGGCGGCTGCGTCCGCGCTGCGCATCCGCGCCGGCGCACGCAGGTACCCCGTGCTTGAGCCCGCCTACCAGGAGGCGTTGGATGTTGCCCGCGTTGGCTTGGGGGACGCGTTCGAGGACGTCTGGTCGGCCGGGGAAAAGCTCTCGCTCGCCGAGGCTGCTGCCTACGCGATGCGCGCGCGCGGCGTGCGCGGACGCCCCAGCGCCGGATGGACCAGCCTCACGCCGACGGAGATCGAGGTGGTCCGGCTTGTCGCGGAGGGGCTGACCAACCCGCAGATCGGGGAACGGCTGTTCATCTCGCGCGGCACCGTCAAGGTGCACCTGTCGCACATCTTCGCGAAGCTCGCCGTGTCGACAAGATCCGAACTCGCGGCGGCAGCGACTCGCCGGGAAGTATGACCTGTTCGTGACCCGGAGCCATGGCGCTCTGCCGCCGGGTCTTGCCGATCGAGTTGTACGCGCTGCACGCTATACCCAACGCTGTTGTGTACTGAACGGATCGAGCCCACCACCCGGATCGATCAACGATCGACCGTTGGCCTCTGCCGAGCGCACTTCTACCTGGCCACCGGACGGCACAACGTTCGTTTAGGGTTAGGCTGCGATCAGCATGGCTGAGCTTCTGGTTCTCCACCACGTGCAGAGTTGTTCCTGTACCCCGGCGATCGGCACCTGTTTGCCGACAACAGCTTGCCCGACTACGACGAGAGCGCCGCGACGCTCCTCAGGCAGCGCGTGCTCAGCTTCCTCGACAACATCCAGTAGCACCGGAGAACGCCGACAGCCGCACCGCCTCAACAGACAGTACCCGGACACAAACAATCATGAGAATCGCACCCAGGCTTCGAATGTCTGACCGTCGGAAAGCGTCAGCGTGAAGATGCGGCACGGCCCGTCTGCAAGCGATGAGTACGTGTTCGACGTTGCGACGTTGAACTGCCAGTAGCCGTCGCCCGAATACTGCAGGCCTGATCCGCCGGTAGCCGGCTGCAGCCGTTCGGCTCCTTCGCTGCCGCGCGTCAAGCAGTTCACCTTTCGCGACGTGATCGAAACGAAGCTCGACGGATCCAAGACCGGCTGGCCGCCGCTGAGAAGGCGCCATTTAAAGGGCGCGGCGCGGCCTGCCTTCAGCATGTTCCACTCCTCAGGATTCACCAGCGGGCGGAAGAAACCGAAGAAGTCGTAGAGCGCAGGCGCTGTCACCTCGGTGTAGGTGAAGCCGGCCGAGCAGCTCGAAATATCTCCGTCGCCATCGGTGGCGGATGCGTACAGGGTCGTCGTCGATCCGTCGGCCACGTTGATCGTAAGCCCGGGCGAAGCGAACCCAGCCGCGGTCCCGGTTGCAGCCGGTGTGCCGGTGCAGTCGCTGGTGGAGTACAGATTCACGGTCGTCCCGGCATCCGAGGTTCCCTTGATCTGGGGCGTTGTGTCGTCGGCGGGCGAGTCGGGATCCGAATCCGTGATCGACGGGGTCGCCGGCGCCGAGTCCTCGGTGTATGCGAAGCCGCCCGAGCAGCCGCTCGTCTGGCCGTCGCCGTCCGTCGCCGACGCGTAGAAGGTAGTCGTCGAGTTTGCCGCGACTGTGACCGTGATGCCCGGCGACTGGAACTGCGCGGACGTGCCAGTGGCGACCGGCGAACCGGAGCAGTTACTTGTGGTGAAAATCGAGACGGTTACGGGTCCCGCGGCGATACCGATGAGCTCCGGCGACTGGTCGTCGGCGGGCGGGGCGGGGTTTGAGCCGGTGATCGCCGGGGTCGCCGGCGGCGAGTTTTCGGTGTACAGGAACGGCGTCGGGCTGCATGGCCCGATTTCACCGGAACCGGCTTCCAGCGCCCGGACGTGGAAGCTGGTCGTGGAGTTGTCTTGCACGGCGAGTTGGATCGTGGCGCCGGTGGTGGTGAAGTCGGCGACATTGAGGGAACCGACGCCGTTGGTGCAGCCTCCGTCGGTGTAGAGGTGGACACCGTCGGTTCCGGGCGGGACGGTGCCGATGAGCTTGGGCGTGTTGTTGTTGGCCGGCGACGTGGGGTTCGACGAGCCGATCAGCGCCTGGCTGTTTTCGGTGTACAGGAACGGCGTCGGGCTGCATGGCCCGGCCTCAGCGGAGCCGGCTTCGAGGGCTCTCACGTAAAAGCTGTTCGTAGAGTTCTCTTGCACGGGGTACGGAAGGGAGGCGCCGGTGCTGGTGAACTCGGCGACGCTGAGGGGACCGACGCCGATAGTGCAGCCTCCATCCCTGT
>JBKKBA010000389.1:0-7160 GCA_046714275.1 Actinomycetota bacterium | reverse complement strand
AGATGGGAAAACGCGTAGTAGGCCTCCTCGATCTCGTCCTCGCCGCCCAGTTCGGGCGAGTCCGCGAAGAAGGGCGGGTCGACGTTGTCGGGGTGCTGCGTGCTCATGCACCGGGGGATTCGCATCTGCCGTCACCACGCCCTTGATCGGTCAGCTCCCCCTAAGCGTATCGTCTGCCCGATGGCCCGGACGACCTTTGAAAGGACGTCGAGAACTCCCCAGACCCGATCGGCCGGCGAGTGCGCGATTAGCGAACGTACGCGGCCGCAAGCCAGCCGCGCCGGTTCGAACGCCCGCTCAAGTGGAAGCCGGCGGCGCGCAGCGCAGCATCGACGGTGCGCTCGTCGTGCACGTAGGCGCGAAAGCCGCGACGCTTGATCCGGTGGCCGAGGTTCTCGAAGAACAGCCCGACGCGCACGACGGCGCCCATCGCTCCGCGGGAGCACGGCATCGAAAACGCGTAGACGGAACCCGCCGAAGCGATCGAGTTGCGCACCAGCTCCGTCGCGTCCGGATAGCAGCAGATCACACGGTGATGGACGACCACGTCACGAGCGGGAAGCGCCGCAGTAGCCGCGTTGCCGGTACGGAACTCGAGCCGGCCGGAGAGACCGTCCTCGGCGGCTGCGTGCCGCGCGTACTCGATCGGCTCCGCCGCAAGATCGATGCCGACGACGTTCGCGGCGCCGTCCGCAAGCAGCTCCGCCGACAGCTCACCGCGGCCGCATCCCAGCTCCAAGACGCTCTTCCCCGAGATCCCCGCCGTGCGCAACTGACCCCGCAAGAGCTTCGCGAGCGCCACTCCGGGCCGCTTCGACGAATCGCGCCGCGGCGCACAACAGTCAACGCCGTCGTCGAAGTACACCGCGATATCACGCTCGGTAGAACTCATCGCGTCCATGAGTATCGAATATTCCGTCGTCTCGCAAGACCGTTCATATCGACTGAACGGGGTTCTGCGTCCCTGAACGCCTCCTGGGAGGGATCCACTCAGGCGGGGAAACCAGGGCGGTCGATGAGCGACGCATCCCTCGTCGCAGCCTGACCGGGCTGGCGCTCAGATCGCGCATAAAGGTTTCGGAGCCATGGTGGACCGCGAAATCGAAGATCTGGCGTCCGGCTGATGAGTTCGGATACACCGCCGAAGGGTTGCAACGCGCACAAGTTTGGCATCTGACGAAGGGCGCTCGCTGGTGCAATCCTTCCGAGCCCCCTCTGGCTTGGCGAGTGCCGTGACAGGAAATCAGTAATTCGGATATACTGGATTAGATGGAGACCAGAATCCTGCAGGTTCGAGGCCGGGGAACCCTGACGTTGCCTTCCCGACTTCGTGAGCGCTACGGGCTCAGTAATGGTGACCCATTGACGCTTGTGGATCTGGATGGGGTTCTCGTTCTTGTTCCGAGGGTAGGCGTCGTCCCCAAGTTGGTTGAGGAGATCGAGCGTCTCCGGGATGATGCCGGCCTGACCGTCGAGGAGTTGATCTCCGGCGTCGGCGAAGAGCGGCAGCGCTACTACATCGAACATCTTGATTGAAGGCGCCGCGCGGCCGTCGGTGTTCATCGACGCCGACGTCCTGATCGCCGGATCCGCGTCAACGACGTGTGCGAGCCACGTCATCTTGCAGCTCGGAGAGTTGGGACTGCTGGACCTCGTGTCGTCCGCTCAAGCAAGAAGTGAGGTCGAGCGGAACCTGACCGCGAAACTTCCCGCGGCACTTCCCGCATTTCGGCTGATCGCCCAGGCTTCGTGCCGCTGGGTTGCCGATCCCCCGGCAACTGATATCACATCTGCTTCCGGGGAAGCGCACCCAAAGGATCTCCCGCTGCTTCTTGCCGCTGCCCTAGCGGGATGCCAATCGCTGGTGACCTTCAACACGCGCGATTACAGGCCGAAGCGATTGACGATTCAGATTGAGACGCCCGGTGAATTTCTTGCCCGCCTCCGAACGCACCTTGGTGAACTCGCATGACTTGAACCGTCTTGGACGGGCCCTGCACGTCGATATCGGATCGCAAGCTAATCCGCTAGCGCCATACCCCCGAAAAACGGCAGTCGGGCGGCCCTAAACGGACTCGAACCTTTCCCGTCTCCAACGGGGGGTTTGGGGGGCGTCAGAGACGAGCGTCAGCGAGTCTCGAAAGCCCCCCAATAAAACAAGTGGAGGTGAACGGATTCGAACCGTCGACCTCTGCGTTGCGAACGCAGAAAAAATGCCCTCGACACCTGGGCTCATGTTGGTCGCATAGCCTCTGACCGGCCACGGTGTTTCTCAACATCTCCGGCGGAGTGATCACGTTTCTCAACCTCTTGCGGACCGCGCGCGGACCGAAGTGGACGTGAACCCAATCTTGCCCATCAGAGGGCGAGCCGCGACCAAAAGGGGCTCCCGCTATTGGCGGATCGCCCCGTGAGCGCCTCTCCAAGAGCCCGTCGTGGACCAGAGAACACTCATCGCGAGGCCAATTTGATGAAAGTACCTTCTCGCACAAATAGATGGGAATAATGGCCAACGCGCGCGTGAACCTGTTGGGGTTCGACTGGTCGGCCATCCCTCATCTTGTACAGACTTTGGCGATTGATTTCACGCGCCAAGTCCGACGCCCGAAGCATGCCTTGCGGTGACTCACCTAGCACTGAAACCATGGCCTCATGCAACGTCATCCCGGAGGCCTCAACCCGAAAGTCTTCGTCGTCGATCAGTCGGATGAGGGCCTCCAGCGATGTGACTTGGCGCTCTAGCCCATCACCCTCTTCGCGACTTCGTCGGAGAGCGGCTCGCGCAAGATCTAGATCTCCCCGCAACTCCACGCGGTGAGCGAATGCCACGTTGCGAATATCCTCTGAGTAACCCATCCCTTGACTCCAGTTCTTTGATCGTACTGTCGCATTATGCGATTGTCGCATATTACTACGCCTCGGTGATAGACGCTACGGATTATCTGGCCAAGCGCGGATGTCGGCGGTCCACCCTATGATTCGCACACACGTTCGATCTCAGAAACCAACCGGGGGCATGCATGGCGAGCAGGACGACAAGGGCTAGGCTGCAACCTATGGAGGGAAGCATCGACATTCGGCTCACGGAACCTCTCTACACCTTGCCCCAATTGGCTCTTTACTTGCGCGTCCCTTCCGGCACTCTTCGGGAATGGGTGCGCGGCGGGTCTCGTTCTGGCTCCCGGCCGCTCATTTCCTCCGTCACTAGCGACAGACACCGCGAAGCGGAGATCCCGTTCGCTGGCCTAGCAGAGGGCCTAGTCCTCACAGCACTCAGGCGACCGTTCCGAAACCACAACCCGCTTTCGATGCAGTACATCCGTAAGGCGGTGGACGTCCTGGAACGGGAAATGAAGGTAGAGCACGCTCTAGCGTCGCGCAGGCTCTACTCCGACGGCGCCGCAATCCTTTACGACTACGCAAAAAAGGACGACGACATCAAAGTTCTGGTGGAGGTCGTCTCGCAGAATCGAGTCTTTGGCGAGGTCGTCCAAAAATATCTCGAATTGATCACCTACGACCACAGCGGGTGGGCCTCGAAAGTAGCTCTTCCGCTCACTGAGCGGCGGGTCGTTGAGGCTGATCCAGACCGCGCGTTCGGTCGACCGATATTCATTCGAGGGGCGGCACGTATGGAAGATGTTCTCGCTCGCATTCGTGCGGGCGATGAACTCTTCGATGTAGCAGACGATTTCGGGGTACCACCCGAAGACATTCTCGAGCTCCTACGTGCATTCATCCCGGAAGCCGCCTAAGGCATCGCTCGCCCCCAGATTGTCGTCGGTGGCTGCCGTCTTCATCGACCGCAGTCTTGGGAGTAAGAAGATCGCCGCTGGACTGATTGGGAGCGGGCTGACTGTTCACACGATGGTGTCGGTTTACGGAGTCCAATCCGAGAAAGTCAAGGACGAAGACTGGATTCAACACGCCGCATCAAGCGGATGGCTACAATTCACAAAAGACGCTGGGATCAAGACGGTCCCACGGGAGAGAAGGGCTATCATTTCCAGCAAGGCGCGCGTGTTTCAACTCGCGAACCAACAGATGAAAGCCGCGGATCAGATCGCGCACTACGTGAACAATCTCGACGCAATCCTCCGCGCCGGCAGAAAGCCCGGACCGTTCCTTTACATCGTTTACGAGCGCCGCATTGAACTGTTTCATTTGGTTTGGTGAGCGAAGCTCTCGACCCTATCTGTGAGAGCAGCCGCGAGTAACGAAACCGCACGTCAGGATTGCCTCACGGCATGCACGAGTGAACGCGAATGCCATGACCTTTAGAATGTGACTAGAGGCGGTTCAAGCGAAGATTCGGAGCGCAACGCAAGCTCAGCGAACCGGCCCGTACGGCGGTCCATCAAACAACGACCGCACGGGAACACCGAGCGCTCTTGCGATCCTCGCGACCGCTTTCAGCGATGGATTCCGTGAGGATCGCTCGATCCCGCTGATGTAGGTTCGATCAAGGCCCGCCTCGTAGCCAAGGCCCTCCTGCGAAAGACCCTTGTCTTCCCTCAATTGGCGCACTCGTCGACCGAATGCGATTAGTAGCCGATCCCCCTGATCTGTCACGCCTCGACATTCGGTGAATGATGACTTAAGGTCTACGGACTAATCGTCACATTGTCGCTGCGAGAGGAACCAGGTGTACGTAGGGATCGATGTCGGAGCGAATCGACTTCACTGTGTCGCGCTGGATACGGATAGCCGAGTCATTGATGCGCGGCTGTTTTCGCCCGCGGATCTAGAGGACCTGGTCTCTTGGCTCAATCCCGCTGAGTCCATTGCCATCGATTCCCCCGATGCCCTAAGCACAGCTCGACACAGCGAGAATCAAGCGTTGAGCCCGAAATTCCGACGGGCACGATGTGCTGAGATCGGGCTTGGGCAACAACGGAAGGTTTGGGTTCCGTGGGCGACCCCTTGGGAGCCTCCCGTTGCGGGTTGGATGCAGCTCGGTTTCAACGTGTTCTCGCGGCTGCGTTCTACGCACGCCTCGGTCGTCGAAATCTATCCTCATGCGGGGTTCCTCAAATTGCATGGTTGGAAGAAGCTGCCCTCGAAATCAACCGTCGAAGGTCTTGTCGCTCGCGCCACCCTACTAGCCGAGGCCGGCGTCGATGAAGCACGGTTGAACATGTGGTCGCACGACTCGCTCGACGCCGCACTCGGTGCTCTGGTTGCGCTGCGCTTCGCCCAGGGACGGGCGGAGTCCTTTACATGTGGCCATGACGGTTCTGCAATCTGGCTGCCGTAGGTCTCCTCTTCTTGCAGAGGTGGACCCATCCCGCCCCAAAAGGAAGAGGCGGATCCCGATCAACCTAGACCCGACTATCTTCTCCGGGCCGGAACTGCCACCCTGAACCGGCGTGTTAGAAGTCGGCCTTGGAGGCCCCCCCGGGCCTTTCTGCGCCACGGAAGCCAACGGAAGGCCGCGACGGCGCCCTTGTCGGGGCATCGGACTCAGCGGCGGGCTTCTCCAGCAATCCAACGACATAGAGCGCGGCCCCAGATCTCGTCGACATGAAACGTCCACATGACAAAAGGCAGGCGATCCCGGCGCAGCCAGGGGGGGTGCGTGATGGCGTCTGCAGCGTCTGGTCGTCAGTCCCCAGACGATGCAGACGATGCAGACGATCGGCGGCCGCTCCGGACCAGTGTGATAATCCTTTGACCGTATCTGCCCTCGCGACGGAAGGTTACCTCAATCCCTATGCGCTTGAGATTGGGAGCGACCCGTTTGAGAGCATTGCTGAGCGAATGCGGCGCCTTCGGCCAACCCCGTCGTCTCATCGTGTCCAGCGGCATCAGAAGTTCAAGTTTCTTCTTCAGTTCGGTCGCGGTCCCATGCCAATGGTCGGTCTCCTTCATGAGCGCCTGGATAGCGTCGGCTATAGGTGCCGCCTCGAGCGCGACCTGGTCGACGATTCGCTGGTTTCTCGTGAGAGCCACGTCGAAACCGCCGGGTGCGATCCCAAGTGCTTGTTCGGCCGCGACCGCTCGCCGATAGAAATCAGCAAGCCTCGGCAGCTTGGCCAATCCTGCGTCTGACTCTCCCCGAAGGGAGGCCGCAACAGCGTCAAACAGTGCGCCGAGTAGCTTCGGGCGGGCTTGTTCGAAGCGGGGCCAGAATTCGCTTTCTGCCTGTCTCCTCGATTCGGGAATTCGCGGGAGCGTCAGAAGCAAGCACCTATCGAGCAAGTCGCTGCGGGTTGCCAGGTGGTCCTCGATTCCATTTATAGCGACCGGACGCGTGGCCTCGAAAAGCATTTCTTCTGTGTTCTCGTAGAGCTGACGCGTGGCGAATGCGGCGCCGGTTGAAAGGCGACAGAGCGCATCGCTCAGCCAAGCCGGCAGGTGGGACAGATTGTCGAAGGCAAGCAACCAACTGTTTCGGGCAGTGATCGACAGGTTGTGCTCGTCGCGGGGCTGGGCCCGCAGGCTTGCGCTATTCGGATCGACGAGGGCTCGGAGAACCCGGACCGTTGTGGATTTCGCGCTGCCCTGCTCTCCCGCCAGAATCAGGATGGGATAGGGCCCCGTAGGCCAGAGAACGGCAACAAGCCATGCGAGAACCAGCGGGAGATCTCGCTCGCGGACATTGACAAAAGGCTTCAGCAGCTCGAGCAATGAGAGATCCGAGCGCTGCGGATGCGGTAAGGCTTTCATTCCGCGCGTCCTTCGAAACATGACAGGTGGGTCAACGCTCTCCCACCAGCCTCCAGACGTGATTTCGATCACGGTCCAGGACGCGTCGTCGAGATCAAGACAGATGCGACCGTCGGCTTCACCGACGCGGATGAATACGCGGCGCTCCGAGCCGCCGTACATCGCCAAGCCTTGCAGTACGCCGAGCGCGTCGCTAACCGCTTGCGCGGTGGCGGGTTTCCCATACGTCTCGTAGTAGCTTCTCTCCAAATAGCGCTTGGCCATGCTGCTCATGAGTGAAATGGTCTCCCAATGGGAATTCACGCGTAGGCGCATGAATGTTTCTTCGTCTGCCGAATGGAACAACTCGGCGCCTGCGACGAGCCGGACTAGGTCAGCAGATGGCTTCTCGCGGCCAAGCTGACGAGAACCATTGCGGAGGGCCCTACTGATCGTCATCTCTCCATAGGTGCTGCCGTCGCCGCTGTGCCGCTCGTTCCACTTGTCTCTGA
>JBKKBA010000388.1:0-2636 GCA_046714275.1 Actinomycetota bacterium | reverse complement strand
GCCTACTGCCTGATGGGGATCGGCGAGTTGGTCGGTGCGCGCTGGCTGCTGTGGGAGGACCAAGCGCACAAGAAAATGCCGAAGCGGGTGGTCGATGCGCTGATCGACGTCGTCCTGACCGGCGCACTGGCCCCCCGCGATTAGGGGTTTCTGCCGACCTTGCATCAATTTAGGACAAATATCGTGGACTGGGACGGCACCGGGCGACGAAAATCGCCCCGATGCCGGATCCTGCGCGCGTTCTGATCGTCGATGATTCCGACGACTTCCGACTCCTCTTAAGGGTCATGGTCGATGGTGCCGGCTGCATGGTCGCCGGCGAGGCTTCCAACGGGCTTGAAGCCGTGCGGATCGCCCAGGAGCAGCGCCCTCACCTGGTTCTTCTGGACGTTCACATGCCCAAGATGGACGGGCTGACGGCCGTGCCGGAACTCCGCCGCGTCTCCCCGCTCAGCCGGATCGTGATCCTGTCCTCCGACGATGACAGCAAGACCCCGGCCCAGCAGCTCGCAGCCGACTGGCTCCACAAGGAAGAGGTCGTTGCGCAACTGCCCCTCCTCCTGCAGCGCCTGGCCGACGGCCCCACCCCCTAGCAGGGTGCTGAAAAAGGCCTCCGGGGCATCCGAAGGTCGCGCAAACTCCCAGCTTAGGAATGGCCGCCAGCCAGGCTGTGCATCGAGAGGACTACTTTTTCAGCACCCTGCTAGCACCAAAGAGCGTGCGCTCAGATCATCCCTCCGCCGCTTGGGCGTGCACGAGCGGCGTGGAGTTGCGCACGAGCGACGATCGCCTGAGCTGCCAGATCAAGCCTCCGACGAGCGGGATGGTTTCGATCAGGTTGTAGAAGAAGTGCAGGTCCGGCCGGGTGAGCGGCAGGCCGCCGCCGATGAGCCCGCCCTTGGCCAGGAAACCGGGATGGCCGGGCTTACCTTGCCGCAGGTACTCCAGGATCATGAACGAGTGCTCGGCGATGTGCCAGGTTGCGATCCCGGCGACGAGCAGCAGCAAAGGGTTGTCCCGAAAGCGCAGCGCCAGCATGATCGCGCCGATGAAGACCAACGCGTTCCATGTGAAGTGCACCCATTCGATGTCGAGCGCGCCGAAGATGCCGCGGGCCGCGGGCCCGGTCTTGTCCAGCAGGTGAATCTGGGAGGTTTGGGCGACGTGCTCCAGGAAGTGCGCGGTCTGCGTCACCGCAAGCACGTAGAAGAGGCCGAGGTATCCATCCTTGTGATACGTGCGCGCCGTCCCGGCGGTGAACACCGGAAGCCAAGGCGCCGCCGTCGCGGCGGTCAGCGCTCACGCCGGCCACTCCCGGGTCAAACCGAACGTGAAACCGATCGTCGAAGCCAACGCCGTAACGGCGACCGTTCGAGCGGGCATCGCCCGCACCGTGACCAGCGCTCGAGTCATTCCGGCAGCACTCATGATCCCCACCTTGGTTTGGAGGTGCGAGCCGCGGGCGGCGGCTCGCACCCATTCGGTCGTCCGTCTGCTCAGCCGGCCAGGAACATCGAACCTTGCTTGTTCTCGCAGGAATTGGTTCCGGGCGTGCCCGTCCCCGGCAAGCCCAGCGCGGCGGTCGCTTCCCCGATAATGATGAATTCACGTTCGACCGACGAGCGGACCAGGCGATCGCCCTCATATCTGGGAAGATCGCACGAGGAATCGTCAAGATGCGCCGACCATCCGACATCACGATGTGCTTCCCCTTACGAACAACCTCGAAGCCTGCCTTGCGGAGAGCTCGGACAGCACGCTGATGCGAAACACCAGGGATGCTCGGCATCAGATCGCGACTTCGATCTCCCGAACCTCTGCGCCTTCAAGCTGCTCGTCAGCAACCGACAGATACGCCTGAATGGCATCCCGGATGTTCTCGATCGCCTCGTCTTCGTCTTTACCCTGCGACCAGCATCCAGGAAGGCCAGGAACCGAAACTGCGACACCCTCGTCCGAGCGGTGAAGAGCGATCTTGTAACGGATGGTCATCTTTCTATCTTACTCCAGCCATCGGTCCGTAGAACGACTTGGGCGTTCAGCCGCCGGCGAAGCCGGTCGGGTCCAGCGACGAGTTCTACGGTGCCTTCATTCTCCGTCTGGCAACGGATCTCCGCCAAAGAAACACAGTCGAGGTTAACGCGAGACCACCGAGAATCGCGAGTAGGACGATTCCGAAGATCTGATTCTCAGGGTGGGCAGCCTCGGTCGCGGTGTTGAGAGCGTTCGCCCCAAAGATAAGAAGCCACAAGAACCACGCGCCCACCACAGGCCACGCTTGGTCCAGGTCCCGGACATGTTTGTATGACGTCGTGCCATGGCGTTCACCGCTCGGCCGCATAACGACTTTGGCGCTGAGCAGCGACTGAGCAAGGCGGTTCGTCTACGACGATGAAGCTTACGAACGCAACCGTCGTCCAAATCGCCTACCAGCGCAAGGCACCGACGATTCCGTCGGAGGATCGCGCCACGATGACATCACCGGCCTCGATCTTGCGCCTCCAAACGTGTTCCTTCGGCCACGGATCGAGTTCGGCCAGTCGCGGCCAGTCGTCAACCTCCGCAAACCCAACTTCTACAGCCGAGTCATTCCTCCGCATAACGGAAAGGACTGACCCGCGGCGCTCATTGTCCAC
>JBKKBA010000387.1:0-2649 GCA_046714275.1 Actinomycetota bacterium | reverse complement strand
CCAGAGATGGTTCATACTTATATTTTCTCCGTCGCTCGGCGGCGCGAGTGGCGAGGGATGACCAAGGTCGAAGTGAACGCTCGCGCCGATGCGCGAAGGAAGGAGTGAAATTGGCGAGCATCATCGTGCACGGAGGTGCAGGCGAATTCGGAGCGGAGGACGACGCCGCAGCGTGCATCGCGGGTTGTCTGAACGCGGCGCGGGTTGGCCAGCGCATCCTCGCATCGGGAGGCAGTGCGCTCGATGCCGTGGAAGCGGCGGTAGTCTGTCTCGAGGACGATCCGACGTTCAACGCCGGCGTGGGATCGGCGATCAACCTGCGCGGCGACGTCGAGACCGATGCGTCGGTGATGCGCGGGCAAGACGGAGGCGCCGGCGCGGTCGGCTGTCTCACGGACGTGAAGAACCCGATCCGTCTCGCGCGGCTCGTGATGGAGAAAACGGCGCACGTGATGCTCGTCGGCGATGGCGCACGCGACTTCGCGCTCGAGCAGGGAATCGTGTTGCTGGAGCCCGGAGCGCTGGTGACTCCACGTTCCAAGTCGAAATGGGAGAAGGCGTTGGCGAAGAAGCAGCAGGGGCACGGCACGGTGGGAGCGGTGGCGCGCGATGACGCAGGACACGTCGCGGCGGCGACTTCCACCGGAGGGACGATGCTCAAGCGTCCGGGCAGAGTGGGCGACACGCCGTTGATTGGCTGCGGCACTTATGCGGACGATCGGCTCGGCGCGTGCTCGTGCACCGGCCTTGGCGAGGCGATCATCAAGTCGACCCTCGCGCGGCACGCGTGCGATCTGCTCGTAGCCGGAGGACATCCGAACGAAGTCGCGGCGTGGGCGGTGAAGCAGCTCCCGCTTCGGTGGCGACGGCGGTTTGATCCTCGTCGACGCGAAGGGTCGCATCGGATCCGCTTTCAACAGCGCGCGGATGGCGCGGGCGTGGATCGATGCGGACGGTGTCGAGGGGAGCGTGTTTTGGTAGGCGCGGGTCGAAGCCATCTCAAAAACCGAGGCCTGACGGCCGACCGGCCCCGGCGTTGCTGGGTTTTTTTGTGTCCTGGCGCTTCGCTCGGTCTATTTCCATCTCACACAAAACCGGGTACGATACCGGGTACGACGTGAACATACTCGGTTTCAAAACCGGGTATAGAACCGGGTACGACGCCGTGGGGGTCGTGCAGAGGAACGAGAATGCGCGCCTTCTTACCAAAGCAGAGCCAACCTCAGCAGCGAGATTCGTCCGTCGTCACAAGGCCGGCTTCCACGGCCGCCCGCCCGACGCACCTGGTAGCCGGGTCGGCCGTGACAGGAGCAACCCGCTTTCTCCATGACTTTGGCCGGCTCCCGGGAAATCCCGCGTTACTGGCGGACGCCGCAGGAGCGCTGCCGGTAGGACCCGCCTGAGATGTCTCTGAGCGGGAAGCGGATCAGGTCGCCGAACGGGTGATGGGAACCCAAGCGCAACCGCGGCACGACGGCACCCTCGACGGACAATGGTCCGGCGATTTGCGGCAGGCGCCCCAGCCGGCCGCAATCGACCCGCTATTGCGCTCACCCGGTCAACCTCTCGACCCGGCGGCCCGAACCTTCATGGAATCGCGCTTCCGGCACGACTTCACCCGGGTGCGCATCCACGACGGCCGCGACGCGGACCACGCCGCGACGGCATATGACGCGCGGGCCTTCACGTTGGGCCGGCACATCGCGTTCGGCAACGGCCAGTATGCGCCGCACACGCCCTCGGGCATGCGGCTGCTCGCCCACGAGCTCGCCCACGTCGTGCAGCAGGCGCGGGACCCCTCGCCTGTGCTGCGGCGCGCGCCCGCTCTGAAGGGACGCTCGACCAACGACCTGGTCGACGAGAGGATCGCTCCCCACGTCGACAAGGCGATCGAGCAGAGCCAAACGATCGGCAAGTTCATCCCCGCCAAGGGATTGAAGAAGGAGACGGGCAACATCGAGGTGGATGACCCCGTCGTCTACGCCGCCCGCTACAAGAAGGCGGGAATATCGACCGCAAACGTCGATGACGTACCCGGCTACACCGACCGGACCGCGAAAAAACCGATCCATCTCCGGAGCCAGGGCAAGAATGAAAAAAACGTGCTGGTCACGGGAGCAACGGTCGAGGTCGCCCGGCACGAGGCGATCCACCTCAACTCCGGCACCCAGTTCCAGAATAACTTCGGCCATAACTACAACGAGGGTGTCACCCAGCATTTCACCGAGAGTGTGCTTAAGGAGCAGGGACTCTCGTCCGGCAAGGCTTACCCCGATGAGTTAAAGCTGGCTGGCGGGCTGATATCGGCGCTCGGTCCCGACGGCGAAGACCAGGTCGGCGATGCCTACTTCAAGGGGAAGCTAACCCTGTATGCCAAGGTCCTCAAGGCGCTCTCCCCCACCAATGATTTTTCGGGCTGGCATGACGCCGCCTGGAAGGAACCGCCGGACTGGCAGGCTGCCACGAGCCTGCTCACCAAGGTCCTGCGCGCGCCTGCCAAGCCGGCCGCCACAACCCCCGCCGCGACGCCGGCTGCCGGCGGAGGCAAGAACGAATAGCCTTACGGGCACGGTTCCGGCGAAGGCGAAAGTTCACCGTGATCGTGGACACCACCTCTACAGGGACCCCGTTGAGTAGTGTCGGCTCGTA
>JBKKBA010000386.1:0-3965 GCA_046714275.1 Actinomycetota bacterium | reverse complement strand
CTCTCTCACTGGTGAAGGCCGGAATGACCCTGTGCGAGCTTCCGCCGCTTTTGACCGACGACCGCTTTCGAGCACGCGTCACGGCGTCGCTCGATGATCCGGTCCTTGAGCAGTTCTGGCGCTGGTGGGAGTCTCAGACCGCTGGGGAGCGGAGTCAGTCCGTGGGGCCGAGCCTCAATAAAGTTCGAGCCTTTACCGATCGGGGTCGAATCAGAAGAATTATTGGGCAAAGCAACAGCACTTTTTCGATGGACGACGTGCTTGTCCGCGGCATGATTTTGATCGTCAAGATCCCCCGCGGCCTAGTCGGAAGCGAGAGCGCGAGTCTCCTCGGATCCCTGATTGTCGGTGCCCTGTGGCGTGCAGTAGAGCGCCGCGCCGCCGTTTCACCCGAGCAGCGTCGGCCGTTTTTCTGTTTTCTCGACGAGGCCCAAGAACTGCTGCGGTTGCCCAACTCCATCGACGAAATGATCCACCTGTCCCGCGGCTACGGATTGTCGCTGGCGATCTGTCACCAGTCACTGTCACAGCTACCGACTGCTCTCAGGGCCAGCGTGCTAAGCGGTATCCGCAGCAAGATCGTGTTTCAGTTGGCGGCGGCCGACGCCACCGCGATGGCCAAGGAGTTCGCGCCCTTCCTCGAAGCCGAGGACTTGCGCGGCTTGGGTCCGTTTGAGATCGCCGCTCTGCTATCGGCGCAGCAAAGGGTCGCTCCCGCAGTCACCGGCGTGACGCTACCGCCGCCGCCACGCACCGGCCGAGGGGATGCGGCCCGGGCTTGGTCACGTCAGCAGTTCGCGCGTCCCAGAGCAGAAGTCGATCGTGACATTCTCGAGCGCCAACAAGTTGCGAGCGCTCCGATTCCGTTGCAGCGACGGAGACGATCATGAGTCCGTTCGCTATTCCGTTCGCTGCTGCGAAGAATCCGCAAGACCCCAGGTCAGGGGGCATCTTCGAGGCGCTAACGCCAACGACTGTCTGCAGTAGGGGTACTGCATGACTGCGACGTCTCGATTTAGCTCAGCAGCAGTTGATGCCCTCCGTGGACGTCTGACTGATCGTGAACTCGTTGTGGTTGCTACCGTTGATCGTTTCCGACTCGTTAGTGCGCGTCAGCTTGAACGTCTCCATTTCGTCGATGGCTCTCCCCTGGCTAACGCTCGTGTCTGTCGTCGTGTCCTAAGGCGTCTCATGTCTGATCGTGTCCTCGTGCGTCTCGCTCGTCGTCTTGGCGGTCCCCAGGCTGGTTCGGACCCGTGGATCTACAGTCTCGATTCCGCCGGTCAGCGTTTAGCCTCTCTTGATCGAACCCGGTATCGCCGGCCGTGGATCCCGGGACAGGCGTACTTCGCTCACTTTCTCGATGTCGCCGAGCTCTACGTGCGCTCCGTTGAGGCTGCCCGGGCGGGGGCCTTCGAGTTGGTCGAGTTCACACCCGAGCCGGGATGTTGGCGAACCTTCGTTAGCCGGGACGGCGGCCGGGCAATCCTGAAGCCTGATGCGACGGTCACGGTCGGCCAGGGCGAGTTCGAGGATCTGTTTTTCTGCGAGGTCGATCGCTCGACCGAGTCGAGAGGAGCCGTGATCCGCAAGCTCGCGATCTATGAGGCGTACTGGCGCTCCGGGCGGGAGTTGGAACTCAGCGGTGTGTTTCCCAAGACGTTGTGGCTGGTCCCGAGCGAGGCCCGCAAACAGGTTCTTGTCGAATGTTTCCTGACCCGGCCGATCGAGGCGCAGGCGCTCTATCAGGTTGGGCTATTCGATGAGGCGTTAGAAATATTTTCTGGGGAGCTCGAGAGATGAGCGCTCTGGAACGCAACCGCATTCTCCAGGGCGACGCACTCTCTTTGATGCGCGACTGGCCGAGCCAATCCGTCGATCTGCTCTTGAGCGACCCGCCGTACGGCAACGCTGTCGCCTACGGACGCGCGCGTCGCACCATCATCGGCGACGAACACCCCTTGATCGGCCTCCAGGCAGTTGCGGCCGCCTACCGCCTGCTCAAGCGCAACAGCACGGCCTACGTCTTCTGCGCCCCGAACCATCTCGGGCTCCTCGAACACTTCATTCTTCGCTATACCAAGTTCCGGATGCGAGAGGTGTTGGTTTGGAACAAGAAACAGGTCGGGTTCGGATACACGTTTCGTCGCGCCTACGAATGCATCCTTGTCCTTGAGAAAGGCGAGCCCACCTACTACGACACGCCGATCCCGAACCTGCTCTCGTACTCGCGGGGCGACACCAAGCTGCATCCCCACGCCAAGCCTTTACCGCTACTGGAGCGGCTGATACGCAGCAGCAGTCTCCCGGGGGATCTCGTCTTCGATCCCTTTGCCGGAAGCGGCTCGACCCTGCTCGCCGCCAAGAATCTGGATCGCAACTATCTGGGAGTCGAGATCGATGAAGGCTACGCGCAGATCGCGCGTGGTCGACTCGCCGGTCAGGAGAAAGCAGCATGAGTCCGCCCATCGCTGCACCTCGTCGGTGTCATGCGGCCGCCCAAGTGATCTTCAAGAAGATCGCCGGCCGCAACAGCACCGAGGAGGTGTTAGACGATGGAGCAAAGAACCATCGCCATCCGGGTCGAGCCAGAGCTGCACGCAACGTTGCAGCTACTCGCTCAACTCAACGGACGTCCGCTCGTCGAGGAGATCAGGGAAGCGATCGACGAGCACATCGCCCGCAAGCGCTCGGAAACCGATCTGACGGAACAGGCCGAGAAGGCCCTCGTTGCGATCGAAGCCGAGAGCGTCAGCCGCAAGAAGGCCATCCAGGCACTTCTTGCGAGCAAGAGCACCAGCAGCGCCGAACCAAAGAAGGGCCGCAAGGCCTAACCAGCGCTGCGCGCTTGGGGTGGGAAGGTCAACAAGACTTCCCACCCTCACACCTTTCAATCACTGTAATGATGTTGCTAACACGTTTTGTCTGGTAACTGGCAAAAGGTGTTGACTTTTCCCAACAGGGGTGGTACCATTCCCGACATGACCAGTAATCAGAAACCAACGACCAAACGAGCGAAGACTCCGGCTGAAAAACTCGGTGAGTTCATCACCAAGCAGCGTGAGCGCAAGGAGCTGTCGCTGCGAGGTCTCGCGAAGACAGTCGGGATTGATGTTCACTCACTGGATGATCTCGAGCGCGGGAAGGTGAAAACGCCTGATCCCAACAAGCTCAACCGTATCGCCGGCGCTCTCGACGTGGCTATCGAGGATATGTATGCGATCGTCGGCTACACGGCTCCAACCGGCTTGCCAGAGTTCGGGGTCTATCTGCGCAGCAAGTATGGGCTCACCGATCAGTCCGTAGAGGAACTCGACGCCTATATGGCCAAACTGAAAGCCCGCGACGAGAAGGGAGGCCGACGTGCCAAACCTAATCGCTAGCCTGCGCGCTCTAACTCCCAAGCGTCCGCTCACCTTTGGCGAGGCGCTACGAATCGCGGAGCTGCAAGCCACCCGGCTGCTGGCCGCTCAAGGCATCACCAGCGGACCCGTTCCAGAAACCGTAGCCACAACTCTCCCGCGCGTTCAGATTCAGCGCATGTCGCCGATCCCGGTTTCCGGATCGACGCACTGGGCGAAGGGACGCTGGCTGATTACGATCAACGGGGCCGAGCCATTATTCCGCCAACGCTTCTCGCTCGCACATGAGGTCAAACACGTGCTTGACGCACCGTTCGCGCACTTCCTCTATCCAGCGTTCCTCGGCCAGAGCAGTGCCGAGCGCACCGAACAAGTCTGCGACTACTTCGCAGCCTGTCTGCTGATGCCGCGCTCTTGGGTCAAGACGGCATGGCGCGAAGGACCACAATCGCTCTCCGCACTCTCCGCCCGGTTCGCGGTGTCCCAGATGGCCATGCGCGTTCGGCTCTTATCGATCGGCCTCGTCGAGCCGGGTCCGCGTTGCGGGGTGGCGGCATGAGCGAGGAGCCGATCGCCCTCAAACGAGCTGTCATCTACCTGAGG
>JBKKBA010000385.1:0-3152 GCA_046714275.1 Actinomycetota bacterium | reverse complement strand
CCCAAATCGCGCGCCGTCGCGTAGATCAGACGATCGGCAGGATCACCCGGAAATTCATCGTCATCCAGAAGAGCCGCCGAAACCGCCGCCGAAGGGCTGAGCGCCGCCTCCCGGACAGCGCCGTGCGAAAGAAGGGACACGATCCATTGGTGGGGGTCGGCGTTCAACGCCACGCGTCCGTGGGTCGCCAGCCACGCGATCTCCCAGCAACTGACGGGGCTCACCAGAATGTGGCCGGCACCGGCGATGGCGTCGCGCGCCCGCCGGGAAAGGAAGGTTCCGCCCGCGAACCACCACAGAACCACGTGCGTGTCCAGCAGCAGACTCATTCGTCGCGGGCGGGATCCCAGCGCAGACCGGTCGAGTAGTAGTCCTCCGGACGATCGGAGACCAAGGTGACGCTTCCCATCAAGGACGTCGCCGGCTCATCGATGGGGACCACGCGCGCCACGGGCCGCCCATGCTTGGTGACGATCAAGGGCGACTTGGTTTCGGCGACCTGATCCAGCAACGCCAGACAACGCTGTTTGAACTCCGTCGCCGGGATCGCCCGGCCATGCTTCGTGGATTCGCTCACACCTTGGACCGTACCACCGGGAAACTCAATCTGTCCACTTATTCTGTCCACTTCTTGCCGCTTGCGACCTCTGAGCTTTCTGGAACGCGTGTCTCCGACGACGAGCGCGTGCGTGTGTGCGCCCGCCGTACGATCGCACCACGCTTGATGCTGTATACTGTGCTGTATATGGCTGCCACCAGGACCCAGGTCTACCTGACGCCCGAGCAGCGGGACCAGATCGAGCTGAGGATGCGCCGGGAGGATAAGTCGCTGGCCCAGATCATTCGGGACGCTCTGGACGCGTACTTCGGCAAGGGTGGGACCGACGGCGACGCCGTCTTCGGGGCCGCGTTCGGCAGAATCCCCGACTTAGAGGTTCCTTCAAGGGACGAGTGGGATCGCGGCCATGGATGAAGTGCTGGTCGATTCCGACATCTTCATCGATACGCTGCGGGGCGCGCGGGGGTTTCTTCCCGGGAAACGCGCGGTTGCCTACTCCTCGATCACGCGGGCCGAGCTATTCGCCGGCCGGACCACCGACGAAGCCATCGTCCGGGCGCTGCTGGACCCGTTTCGAGAGATCCCGGTTGACCGGAAGATTACCGAGGAAGCCGGCCGGATCCGCCGCAAGACCTTGCTGGCGCTTCCCGATGCCCTGATCGCGGCGACGGCGATGATCAACAGCATTCCGTTGGTCACACGAAACCGACGTCACTTCGGCCGGCTGCGTGGCCTGCGGATCGTCGTCCCGCGCTAGCGCCGGGCGCCCATGACGCCTGTCTGTTGAAGACGTTTGGCACCGACCGGGCCATTTATAAAGGCCCGTTCTAACTATCTAGCGAAACCCCCTGCGACCCGACAAAACCAACAAGGAACGCCGGGAGGGAGCGAAGTGCGCAGAACATTCGTCGCAGGGTTGACGGGAACGGCCGTTGGGTTTGCCTTGCCCGGAGCAGGCGCGGCCCGTGACGTTACGGTCACCGTGACGGTGGTCGGCCGGCCCACGGATCCTCTGCCCCGGACCGGGCTAGACACCCAGCGTCCGATCCAAGGCGGCGTCGCGGCCCTAGCCGTCGCGGCGCTCCTGACGCTCGTCCTGACTCGCCGGAAGGGCCGAAAGGCGCCCATAAGAACCGCAAAGCCCCAGGTCTTGTGAAAGCCCCAAAAGTCTCGTGAAACCGCAGGAGTCCCAAAAAAGTGACAAGACCAGCAGGTCTTGAGAGGAGTGGATGACGATGAACCGAGGAATTCGCTGGATCGCCCCCCTGGTCATGACCCTCCTGCTGATCCCGGTCCTGGGTCGTGCAGAGACGGTCACGATCAGCGCATCGGTGGTGGCCGGCACGCGCACGCTTGCGGTCAAGAGCGTTGACGGCGGGACGGTGTCGTCGGTCACGCTGGGCGCGGGCGGCACCGCCGGATTCATGGTCGACGTGAGAGACCTGGCGTACAGCCGATCCGGCTACCAGGTAAGCGCCAGCCTGTCGGACTTGTACCAACTGTCGGGCAGCACGTACGACTGCACCAAGAAAATCCCGGCATCCAGCATGGCGATGGGCTTCCTGGCCAGTCCCATCTCGCTGACCGATGTCGCCGCGGTCGCAACACCGGTCTGGGACCTTACGGGCCAGCTCACGGGCGCGCTGGCCACAACCCTGGGCACGGCCAGCCCGACGGCCTTCAGCGTCGCGAACCTGGCTGGGACCCAAGCCCAGCGCACGCGAAGCGGTGTCTACAGCGGGACCGAGTCGGTCCTGCCCGTGACGGTCGCAGCCGGAACCGGGGGCGCATTCGCCTTGCCGGCCGCGCACGCCGGCTGCGCTCCGGCGCCGGCCGGATCGCCCACCACGCGCTTGATCATGAGCGGTGGGCAGCAGAACCAGGCCGCGCTCTTCACGTGGGTGCAGGACGGCTTCCGCAGCGCTGCGGACCAGAACAGCAACGGCACGATCACCGGAACCGAACTTCTGAACAGCGGCAGCGTCGGCTCCAGCCAACTGGCCGAAGCGACGCGCACCGCGCTGGGAGTCGCCGGCGTGAACCTGGCGCTGCTGGACACGTTGGTCAACGCCGGGACCGTCCAGATGTCCACCATCTACGCGGCTATGACCGCGACGCTTGACCCCATCACATCGCTGGCAGGCCAAAGCGGGACCTACGTTTCCCTTCCGAAGCTGACAGCTACGATCCCCACGGGAACCGGCGCCGGCACCTACACCGGAACGATGACCGTCACGCTGGTGGACCTGTGATCTTTCAATTTCGAGCCCAAGGCGCGTCCGCAGTCATCGCCGCCGCCCTGATCGCTCTGGCATTGGCAGCGGGAGTGGGCGGCGGAGCCACAGCGGCCTACGCCGGCGACACCAAGCTGTTCGGTGCGTCGCCGACCGGAGGCCGCAGCAGTTTCGGCGTGCCGCGCGGCGGTGTGCTGCGCGACACGCTGGCCGTACGAAACCATTCGCCGAACGCACTGACACTGACGATCTACGCCGCGGGAGCAACCATCGGGCGCGATGGCGTGGTTTCGGTGGGCTACGCGCACCAGCCGAAGACAGGCCTTGCCGAACGGGTCACCATCGCCGCGCGCGTGGCC
>JBKKBA010000384.1:0-3814 GCA_046714275.1 Actinomycetota bacterium | reverse complement strand
AGTTCCGCCTCCCCGAGCCTCCTTAGCGCCTCGCGGCATAATTAATTAACGTTGACCCCGAGACAGGTCGGTCGGAGAGTTCTACAGCAGTTCTTCAAAGGAGCTTCTTGAACTCCTCAACCGTGAGGCCAGCATCACGAACGATCCCGCCCATCGTCAGCGCGTTGATCGGGTTCGCGCGGGGGATCGTGAGGATCCTACGGCTGTCTGACATGACGATGTGCTTTCCCTCGCGAACCACTTCAAACCCTGCCTTGCGTAGAGCTTGAACGGCGCGCCGATGCGAGATGCCGGGGATCTTTGGCATCAGATGGCGATTTCGATCTCCCGAACTTCGGCTCCTTCGAGCTGATCGTCAGCCACCGAAAGATATGCCAGGATTGCATCGCGGATGTTTTCGATCGCCTCGTCCTCGTCTTTCCCTTGAGACCAACACCCGGGAAGGCCCGGCACGGAGACGGCGACCCCTTCATCGGAGCGATGCAACGCGATCTTGTAGCGAACGGTCATGAGCGAATTCTACTCCTGGCCGCCACCGAGACGAGCTTGTCTGCCACTGGCTGCCCCTGATATGTGGGCTCTGCAGGGGTATGGTCTGCGCAGCATGAGGGGACGCGTGACGGATCTGGGCGGGTCGCTGACGATTCAGTCACGTCCGGGACACGGTACCGAGATTGAGATGCGCATCCCCGGGAAGACGGCATGAGCCGGCCGGCGCGCGCCGTCGGGAGTGCAGCATGACCGAGCCGATTCGGGTCGTCGTGGTGGACGACCATCCCGTGTGGCGGGACGGCGTGAAGGCCGATCTGGAGCGCGATGGGCTGGTCCAGGTCGTCGCCCAGGCCGGTGACGGCGGCGAGGCGATCGACGCCGTGCGCGAACACATGCCCGACGTGGTGATCATGGACCTGAATCTGCCGGTCGTCCCCGGCCCCGAAGCCACCCGAATGATCGTCGAAGAGACTCCGCACGTCCGGGTCCTGATGCTGAGCGCCAGCGGCGAGGAAGCCGACGTGCTGGAAGCCGTCAAGGCCGGCGCTTCGGGCTACCTTCTGAAAAGCGCGACATCGGACGAGCTGCGGGACGCGGTCGTGCGCGTCCGCGACGGCGAGCCGGTGTTCACCCCGTCCCTGGCGGGGCTGGTGCTGGGCGAGTTCCGGCGCATGGCGGGCGGCGGCGCCCCCTCGGCCGAGCAGGGATTGACCGCCCGGGAAACCGAGGTGCTGACGCTGGTCGCTAAGGGCTACACCTATCGCGAGATCGGAGAGAAGCTCTTCATCAGCGTCAAAACCGTCCAGAACCACGTGCAGAACATCCTGTCGAAGCTGCGGCTGCGAAAGCGCTATGAGCTGATGCGCTACGCCATCAAGAAGGGTCTGGACAAGCGCCCGGAATGACGGAACCCCCCGCCGTCCCCCTGCGTCGAAACGTCACAGTCAATAAGGGAGGGTCGAGGCATGCAATCTACGACGAAGGGGATTATCGGGATGCTGGCGCTGGCCGTGGTCGCGGCGGCGTGCGGGAAGGAAGCAACGCCGGGGACCTCGGGTGGGCGCACGGCGGGGCCGAACGATGTGATCTTGCGCGTCGAGACCTGGGGCGGGTTCCTTCCACGCGAGTATGCCCTGCGCGCCATCCCGGAGTTCACGCTGACCGGGGATGGGCGCGTCTTCCGGCTGGGCGCCCAAATCGAAATCTTCCCGGCCCCGGCGATGCCACCGGTCAACGTGTCGCAACTGACCGACGAAGCCGTCGCTAAGATCATCGAGGAAGCCGAAAAAGCCGGCCTGAATGGGCCCGACAAGCAGTACAAGAACCCGCTGGTGATGGATGCCGGAACGACGACGTTCGTCTACGTGGACGGAAGCGGCGTCAAGCACACGATCTCCGCCTATGCGTTGGACACGGGCGGTGGCGACGCGCCGACACCTCCCGGCCAGAGCGCCGAGGACCGCGAAGCCGTTCGCAAGCTGGCGGAGCTTCAGCGCAAGCTCGGCGATATGAGCTCGTGGCTGCCGAAGGACTCGGTTGGGGAAGAGAAGCCTTACCGCTTTGAGGCGCTACGCGTGTTCGCAAAGCCCTACCAGAAGGCTGCAGGGGAGCTGCCGCCCCCGGACCAGCCCGAGAAGGCGTGGCCACTGTCTGCGACGCTCGCGGCGTTCGGCGCCGCCTTCGAGGCGCCGGCCACGCGATGCGGCGTCGTCGATGGCGCCGACCTTGAGAAGCTCCGCACCCCGGCTCAGGAATCAAACGAGCTGACGCCCTGGACCAGCGATGGCAAGAAGTACCTGCTGATCTTCCGCCCGCTGCTCCCCGGTGAGTCCGGCTGCCCCGCCGGCTCGTAATCCACCGGCTTCCGGAAGTACCTAGGCGTGAATAGGCTGAATCTCCGGGCTGTTTGAGGCGGAGTCCGTCTAGGCGCGGCCCCGCGAACCACCGATCATCGGGGCATGAGCAAAACAGCGAAACGCCTGGTCCTGGTTGCAGCCGGATTTGTCGCCGCCTTCGTCGCAGCCCTGCTGTTGATGGGCGCCGCCCTGGCCATCTCGTTCAGCAGAGGCGGCGGCTTCTGATGCCGGCCGACGGGCTGTACACGATCAAGCCGTGGTTCGTTCGGCGGCTGCGTCGGGTCGAGGACGCGCTTGTGGCTCGACGGGTGTCTGCCGATGCGCTGACCTACGCTGCGGTGGGTGTCGCCGCGACGACCGGAGCCGTGATTGCTGCGGGCGCCTTGCTGGACCGGCCGATCGTTTGGCTGGCCGTGGGGCCGTTGGTCCTGGTGCGATTGGCGCTGAACGCGCTGGACGGGAGTGTGGCCCGGCGCACCGGTTCGGCACGGCCGTTCGGGCAGGCGCTGAACGAAGTGTGTGACCGCGTCGCCGACGCGTGTGTCATCGCGCCGATCGCGTTGGTGGCGCCTCCGGCCCTTGCGCTGGGTGCGCTGGTGGCTGCGTTCGCGGCGTCGTTCACCGGCGTCATCGCCTTGGGCGTGACCGGCACACGCGACTACCGCGGCCCGATGGGCAAGGCCGATCGGATGGCCGTCGTTGCCGTGGGCGGCGTCTTGGCCGTTTGGTGGTCGCTTGCGTGGGACGTGGCGTGCATCGTGCTGCTGTGCGGTGCCGTTACCACTGCGGTGAGTCGTTTGCGGCGTCTGCGCGCAGCCGTCAACGTGCCGATGGAGAGCCTTCATGGCCTTGGCTGATCCGCTGTTCCCCGAAAGCGCGTTGCGCATGTCCGCGGCGTTGGGTGGAGCGCTCAGTCTGGTCGTCTTCGCTGAGCGGCGGCACCTGCGCCAGATGTCGAAGCGCGTTCTGTTCGTGCGCTGGCGCACCTGGGCAATCACCGCGCCGATCTTCGGTGGAGCGGTCATGGGCGGACGCTGGGCCGCCGTCGCCTTCGTAACCGTCCTGTCGTTCGTCGGGATGCGGGAGTATGCCCACCTGGTCGGGCTTCCCAAGTCCTACCGGTACGCGCTGTACGCGGCCGGGCTGTCCAGCGCTCCGATCGCGGCAATGTCGCTGACCATCTGGCGCGGCATGCCGCCCATCCTTCTGATCGCGGCGACGATTCCGCCGCTGCTGCAGCAGGACGTGCGCAACGGTGTTCGGCATCTGGCGTACGCCGCGCTGGGCTTCGCCTACGTGCCGTGGCTGCTGGCCTACTTCATCCTGATCCAAAACCAGGTGGCCGGTGGGGCCGCGATCCTGCTGGCGCTGGGCGCGGCGGTCGCCGCCAGCGATGTCGGCGCATTCGTCTTCGGCTCCGCGCTGGGGCGTCACGCAATGGCATCGCGGCTGAGTCCCAACAAGAC
>JBKKBA010000383.1:0-3059 GCA_046714275.1 Actinomycetota bacterium | reverse complement strand
GTCTACGGGTATTTCCCCGCGCAATCCGACGGAGACGATCTGATCGTCTTCCGGGACGACGAAACAACGGAGTGGCTGCGCTTCACGTTCCCCCGGCAGCCACGCGACCGCCACTTGTGCATCGCCGATTTCTTCCGGCCGCGGGAAAGCGGCACGATGGATGTCGTTGCGTTCCATCTGGTGACCATGGGTCGCGCCGTCAGCGAAGAGACCAAGCAGTTGTTCGAAGCGGATCGCTACACCGACTATCTGTACCTGCACGGGCTGGGTGTCGAGATGGCCGAGGCGCTCGCCGAACACCAGCATCGCCGCATCCGGGAAGAGATGGGGATCGCCGGCGACGACGGAGAGGGCGTTGAGGACCTGTTCGACTCGAAGTATCGCGGCTCCCGGTACTCGTTCGGCTATCCCGCGTGCCCGAACTTGGAAGACCAGACGAAAGTTTTTGAGTTACTGGAACCGCAGCGGATCGACGTTGCCCTGTCTGAGGAGTTCCAATTGGATCCCGAACAGTCCACCAGCGCGATCATCGTCCACCATCCGGATGCTCGCTACTTCTCCGTCGGACGCGCCGCGATCACGCCATGACCGACCCGACACTGGGGCCACCGGAGCCGCCGCACCCGCCGGCGCCGCTTCCGCCCGCGCGTGATCGGGGTGCGTCGCTGCGGCGATTCGCGATCCCCCTGGCGGTCGTTCTGGTGGTGGGGGTTGTTGCGGCAGGCCGCGTGTTGCTGCGGGACAAGCCCGAGACGCTTGCGCTGGAAACGGTCGAACTGAAACCCACCGGCCGAACGGCCCCGGTAGACGTCGACCCGCTGCCGGCCGGCCTGAAGCAGGAGGGCACCTACACCTGTGTCGAGTTGCGCCGAAGCGACGGCACCCACACCGCGCGGGCGGAAGGCGCATCGATTCGCAACGGAACCGACACCATTCGGGATTTCTCGTTTACGTTCACCGTGGTTTCCGGCGCAACCAGTGCGAGCGTCGGGCGAGCGTTCAGGATGCAACCCCAGGATGGAGCGCCCAGCTTCCTGATGGCCAGCAAGAGCGTCCCGAAGGGGATCACCCGCTGTCGGCTTCGCCTGGAAGCCATCTCGCCCGGCCCGGGAAATACCGCATCCGGCCCGGGTGCTTCCGGGGTCGGTGCGGTCACTGCCGCTGCGAAGCGAGCGGGATGTTCACCGCCGCAGACGCACGCGATCGAAGGAGCGTCTCACATCGAAACAGGCGCCCGGGGGCGGTACGGAACCGAGCCGCCGTCGTCGGGGACCCATTGGGCATCGCAAACCCCGCCGGCGCCGTCCCCGACCGGCGTCCACACGAAGCCCATCCCAAACGAGTCCCAGGTCCACAACCTGGAGCACGGACACGTGGGCGTGCAGTATCGGAGCGTCGGCGATGACGCGGTCACGGCGATGCGTACCGCTGCAGCCGAGCAACCCGACTGGATTTTCGTCGCCCCGTACCCAGACATGCCGCAGCGGATCGCATTGACCGCATGGGGTGTTTCGCTGTCGTGCGAATCCCAGCCCAAGGATCCCGCCACCATCACCGACTTAGTCCGGGCCTTCGTCGCGACCTACCGGAACCGCGCACCGGAAAGCGTCCCCGGCATGCCGGCATAGGAGCTTTGACTGGTTTCTTCATGGGACTGAACTGATATGACCGGCACAGGACCGCGGCAGAGGAAAGACGGAGGGTTGTGTCTCAGATGTTGCGCCGTTTTCGTGTTGGCGATTTCTTGAATGCGTGTTTCCTGATCATGTAACGATCGAACTGGGGGACGGTAAACGCGGCAAGCCCATACCCGGGGGTATAGAGCAGCCCCTTTTCGATGAGACGAGAGCGCGTCGGACCAAGCTGTGCCGTTGTTCGCCCCAAGACGCGTCCGACCTCGCTGGCTCTCTGAGGGTCGGGACCAAGCTCTGCCATCGCCCGGAGATACAGCAGCTCCAACTCTGTCGTTCGTTCCGCGCGCACGCGGAAGAAGCTCTCATCGAGTTTCGCTTCGACGATCTGCCGGCAACCGTCGGCATCCGACTTTGTGATGGGCGATGACGAAGACTCATCCCAAACGATTTTCCCATACTCCTGCAAGAAGTACGGGTACCCCTCGGTGTAATCAATGATCGAGCGAACGGCGTCGTCGGAGAAGAGCACGTCCTCCTCCGCCGCAGGATCGACGAGGGCGCGCCCTGCATCGTTGGGTGGCAGTTTGCCAATGTCAGGGAACTTGAAGAGCCGCTCGGAGTAGGACTTCGCTTCGCCGGCAAGACGGGGAATCTGGGGCAACCCTGCGCCCACAAGCGTGATCGGCAAACGCCGCTGCACTGACTTGTGAAGGCCGGCGATTAGGGCCTCCAGTTCTTGGATGCCCAGAAACTGAATCTCGTCGAAGAGGAAGATTGCTCCTCGATGATGTTCCTTAGCAGCTTCTCCCAGAGCCACCAGCACATCGGTCACGTCATCGGCAAGGCTTCCGGAATCACCCAGCCCCTCGACCGCATCAACATTCAGCCCACCAGACACTGAGCCGTCCGCGTTCACCGTGACGGAGAAAGATTTCAAGATGCCGGCGGCCCGTTTTGCGCGGTCGCGCCATTTCGCTTTGGGTGCGATCTGGAGAAGAGCGCTCCGGATCAACTGTGCGAGTCTCGGGCCAAACTCCATGTTCTTGGTGATCTCGGCCTCGACTACCGCCCAGTCGCGGCTGCGTGCCTGCTCGCCAAACTCACTGAGAAGAACCGTCTTTCCGACGCCACGTAGTCCCGTGATAATCATCGACTGCTCGGTGTACCCGCGCTCGAGGCGGTCGAGGAGGATGCCGAATGTCTGCAACTGGTCATCGCGACCAACCAGGGCGGGTGGTCGCGCACCGGCGTTGGGCGTATAGGGGTTCCGTCGAGGGTCCAACCCGAGGTCCTTATCTTTTTTCAGGTTAAGCAGAGTTTATCAGATAACAATAAACTTTGATCAACTAGAAAGCGAGTTGTTGCCATCGCTGGAGTTCTTGCGGAGCCCTACTTTTCCTGGATGGTCACCGAGTAGACGACAAC